>JAISEE010000008.1 GCA_031264325.1 Endomicrobium sp.
CCTGAACCTGACATTAAACTTACACATCCTGTAGTCTTTAAAACGTCTTTAATTTTTGCTATCTCTGGATAATCTGTAAGGGCAAAATCTTCAAGCCTGTTGAAACAAAATTTAAAAGCTTCGTTTGTATTAAAAGAATCATTGTCGATTTGAGCTTTGATTTTAGTAATTTTTGCCCTTTTTGTCAATGAAAATTTAACCTTTTTATAAATATCTGATGTGTTAACGCCAAAACCTGGATTTACAAGAATTACGTTTAAATTTTTAATAGATTTTAAAGGAGTAATAATATGTCCTATATCTTCGCACAGGGCTGTTCCTTCTGTAAAAAAGAATGGCACATCTGTTCCAAGTTTAGTGGCTATTTGTTCTAGTTCTTTTTTATTAGTTTTAACATTATAAAGCTTAACTAAAGCTACAATGGTTGCTGCGGCATCCGAAGAACCACCACCAAGCCCTCCGCCTATGGGAATTATTTTTTTTAAATGTATTCTGACGCCTTTATTTATTTTAAAATAATCGTGAAATGCCTTTGTCGCTTTATAAATGATGTTGGTAGAATCTGTTGGCAATGCTTTATTATCGCATTCTAAAAATATGCTTTTATCAATAAGTTCAAAAGAAAGTTCGTCATACAAGCTTACTGTTTGCATTATAGTTTTTAGCTTATGATAACCGTCTTCTCTTTTGTTTTTAATTTCTAAGAAAAGATTAATTTTTGCTGGTGTTTTGAGAATTATTTTCATTTTAATTATTATATGTTAACAGTACCCAGATCTAAATAAAAATTATAAGTCTGAGAATTTTGGTTAAATTGCTATTGATTTTTTTAAAGTGTTTTATAATTTTGTCGTATCGCCATCTCATCAGTCCATATAATTTTCAAATAATTTTCAAAAATTTTTTTCTTTTTTTTGTCGGTTTGTCAATATAAATATCAAATTTATATACATTCATTAAAAATCTTCTTATCCAAATCGATAACTTTTTCACAACTTTTTTGCGATTTTCAATATACTCTGTTTTTAAATTAAAAATCATCTTGAGAAATACTTTACACATTTCGTAATTTGTGGCAAACAAAATTTTATATAAAAAATATTGATAATAATATAAAATAATTTGTTTTTTTCATGATATAATTTTTATGCAATTGTCAATCTTGGAACAATAGCAGAATAAATAGCACCTTCATCATAATAGTTTTTTTAGCCATTTTTAGAGCCGAAAACTTTATACAGATTTAATGCAAGCATATTGCTTTCTTGGAATTCAAGAAAAATAAGCTTGGATTTTTTCAGTAAAGTTTTTTATTGTATCTGTAAGCATAAACTTAATACATCTTTGTTTTTAAATTTTTTAACATACAGTTATAGTAGTTATTTTCAACTTCATCCGCAATTGTAGAGATTATATAATATTCAACTTTTGCTTTAGAATCTAAAAACATTTTTTTACTCCCATGGGTGACTATTAAATGATTTGCGCTCAATTTTAATACATTGTTTAGAAGATTTTTTGGAAAGATTATCAAGTTCATTTGAGGCTCTTTGCTTGTTTATATAGTTTTATACGATTTACAGCATATAAGATAGATTCTATCATTGGGGAAACGTCGGCTTTGTTTTTGCCAGCAATATCAAAAGCCGTTCCATGCCCTGGAGATGTTCTTACAAAAGGTAGTCCTGCTGTAATATTTACTATTTTTTTTTCATCTATGCATTTTAAAGGTATCATAAGTTGATCATGGTACATTGTACATACTAAGTCAAAAGAACCGTTTTTAGCTTTTAACCAAACCGAATCTGCAGGTAAGGGTTTAGTTATATCGATTCCATGATTAAGCAAGACTTTGTAAGCTGGTATTATAATTTTTTGTTCTTCAGATCCAAAAATAAAACTATCACCTGCGTGTGGATTTAAAGCACAAAAAGCAACTTTTATATTTTTTTTGCCTATAAAATCTATACTTAATTTTACTGTATCAATAATATTTTTTGTTTTTATGGTTTTATGAATTTTCGATATCGGAATATGTCTTGTTATCATAACGCCATGTATACTACCGCACGCCATTAACATTGCGACTTTTTTACTTTTTGTAAGTGTAGCCAATAGTTCCGTATGACCTAGATACTTCGATCCGGCAAGTTTTAATGATTTTTTTGAAATAGGTGCTGTTACTAAAGCGCTTACTTTGCCTGACATGCAATAACTTACAGCTTTTTTTATTGCTGACAAAGCAATCATGCCTGCCTTTTTTGAAGGAACACCTATCTTTACAGAGTTACCTACATTAGAACACTCTACAAAATCAAACGATATTTTACCTATAAATTTTGCAAGAGATTGCTTGTCACCAAAAACTATAGGACTACAAACTCTTTTTACTGCTAAAGAATTTACAGCTCTGCACACTATTTCATAACTTATTCCTGCAGGATCTCCTAAAGTAATCGCTACATGGGGTTTAGACATTTCTTAATTACCAAGTTTTGTTTATTTTAATATTAGCCTTAGACTTCAGTTCGTCAATATACTTATTTTGAGCTTTACTTACTCTGTTATGAACTAAAATTTCAGTTATGTCATTTTTTACGTCATTAAAAATAATGTCTTTCTTTGCATACTTTTCTTCAATTTTTAAAAAAAATAGTCCAATATCTGTTTTAATAGGTTCTTTGGTATAATCACCAACTTTCATTGAAAACGCAGTTTTATCCAAGACAGGTAAAAGATCGCCCTTAGCTACTATGCCCAAATCTCCATTTCTTGGTCTTGATGCGGGATCTTCAGAGTATTGCCCGGCAATATCTGCAAAAGTTTGTCTTTGAAGCTCTTTTTTAATTGTGGCAACTTTGGCTTGAGCAACTTTTACTGTGTCATTGTTTGCGCCTTTAGGCAGGTTTATAAAGATTTGACGGACTCTTATCTGTTCACTTGACAATCTTTTAAAAATAATCGCAAGATTTGAAACTAAAGCGTCTTCTTCATGGTGTAAGTTTGTTTTTGCATCTTTTATTTTAATAGTAACCATATCGTAAAGAGCTCTTGTTTCAATTTCAGTAGGCATCTGAATTTTAGATTCTAAATTCTGTTTTAGGAGTTTTCTTATAGCAACCTGTTCAGAAATTTTTTTTTCAAAATCAGACATTGTCATATTTTCTTTTTTTAGCTCGGATGTAAATTCAGAATCGTTTGTAAATCGTTTTTTAATTTCGGTAATACCTTCTTGTATATCATTTTTTGAAGGCTTAATATTTTGTTTCTTTGCTTCTTGTTTTAAAACAATTTCAGTTATTTTTTGATTTAAAACCATCTCTCTTAATTCATTTTCTTTTTGTTCTGTTTGCTCTGAAGTCGGTATGTTTTGTCTATATTCTTCTAACAGCGGAATAAAAATAGTATTAAATTCAGATTCAAAAATTGGCTCTCCGTTTATTACAGCCAAAGTTTTATCAGTGTCTTTAGATGTTCCCAATAAAGTACTCATGGCAAGAAATAACATTGCAATACATATTACAAATTTTTTCATTGTTTGTGCTTCTCCTGATGTGGCAATTTATTTTTGTTGTTCACTTTCAGAAAACTGGACTTCATAATTTACTTCAACGCCAAAATTTTCTTTTGCTTTGTTGAACCATTTATTAAATTTATCTTTCTCTAAAGTTTTTTTTATATTTTCTTTTGCTTTGTCAAAAGATATAGGTAAAAGTTTTTGTTCAGATATTTTAAGTATTACATGGAAGCCGTAGCGTGTTTCTATAATTTCCGACATTTCATTATTTTTAAGTTTTAAAGCTACTGTTTCAAATTCAGGCACAAGGGAACCCTGCTTCACATGCTCAAGCAATCCGCCATTTTGAGCCGTAATATCTTTAGAGACCTCTTTAGCTACTTGTTCAAATTTTGCACCATTTTTAAGCCTTTTGTAAACGCTTTGAGCCGTTTGTTTATCTGAGACAAGGATATGTCTCACAGTATATGCCATTGGTTTTTCAAATGTTGATTTATTTTTGTTATAGTAGTTTTGAATTTCACTATCTGAAGTTTTTATTTTTTCACTGATTTCCTTTAGGTAAATATCCATAAGAAGTCCGTCTTTATAGTCAGCAAATTGTTTTTGTTGTTCATTTTTAAAATTTTCTAAGGCTTTTTTGAATTTAACTTGTTTTTCTATACCTGCTTTTTTTGCTGCTTTTATTATTATGGACTGTTGTGCTATAAAATCTAAGAAACGTTTTTTTCCTATATCTGTAGCTACAAATTTTTGAAAATCAACAGACATGGTTGATAATTTATTACTTAAGGCGCTTTTTGTAATTTTTTCATTGCCTACTTTAATAACAAACGGTTCATCTTTTTTACATGCCGAAAAAAATAATCCAAAAGCTATTAAGACAGTAATTGTTAATACTAATTTTTTCACTAGAGCCTCCTTTATGTGATGTTACAAAATGTTGCAAATTGCTAAGGTATGAAGTATAGTTTACGCAACAGTGCAAAATTTTACTATTTTGCTTTTTGTTAGTCAAACATAAACTTTTTTCTTATTGAAACAAAAATTGAAATACCTACAATTAAAGTTATTACAACTAAGGATAGTCCTATGGAAATAGGTACGTATCTGAAAAAAATCATTTTTAATCCTACAAATATAAGAATGGCTGTGATTCCAATATGTAAAAATTTAAATTTGAAAACAAAGCCTGAAAGAAGAAAATATAAGGAACGTAAGCTCATTATTGCAAAGATATTAGAAGAATAAACTATAAAAGTATCTTTGGAAATCGAAAGAATTGCCGGTATAGAATCTACTGCAAATATTAAGTCGCTCATTTCTATTACAATTAAGGCTGCAAGCATAGGAGTCGCATATATTTTTTTATTTTCTTTTATAAAAAAGGTGTTGTTCGCGGTATTATTTTTAAACGGGATTAGTTTTTTTATTATGTTATATGCAGTATTATATTTTGGGTTTATTTTTTTGCGATTTTTATATAATATTTTAATTGCTGTATAAATTAAAAGTACACCGAAAATATCATATATCATCCAGTGGGAAGCGTTTATAAGTTTAATTCCTATAAGTATAAATAAAAATCTTAAAATTATAGCTCCGCCAATGCCATAAGCTAAAACTTTTGATTGATTAGCTTTAGAAATTGTAAAATATGAAAATGTCATGAGAAAAACAAACATATTATCTATAGAAAGAAAATATTCCACAACATACCCTACAAAATATTCCAATGCTTTTTCGCAGCCAAGTGTAAAATATATACTTGCCCCAAAAAACAGTGAAAAACTTATCCAGACGCAAACTGCTATACCTGCTTTTTTTGTTTTTATATTGTCTTTATATTTATTATGTTTACTAAGTATTGATAAGTCAATAAAGAGGGCAGTTGTTACGATTGTCCAAAACATTAACCACATTAGAAATTTTACATCCATTAAATCTCCAAATATTTGCAGCTACACTTCGGAAGCTTAGACATTAAAACGGAACTTTATTATATCACCGTCTTTAATTACATATTTTTTTCCTTCGCTTCTTAGAAGACCTGCATCTTTTACGGCTTTTTCGCAGCCAAGTGTAAATAAATCGTCAAAACTCATGATTTCTGCTCTGATGAAGCCTTTTTCAAAGTCTGAGTGTATTGTACCTGCAGCCTGAGTAGCATAAGATCCTTTTTTGATCGTCCAGGCTCTTGCTTCAGTTTCCCCGGCTGTAAAAAATGTTTCAAGGTCAAGTAGATTGTAGCCTGATCTTATGAGATGATTAAGACCCGGCTCTTTAAGCCCCAAATTTTTTAAGAAAGCTTCTTTATCGCTTTCGGGCAACTCTGCAAGTTCTGCTTCAATTTTTGCACAAATAGGAATGTTTTGATTATTTTTATTTTTAACTTTTCCTTTTACGGCTATCGTATGCTTATTGCTCATTTTTGACAAGTCATTTTCTGAGATATTGCAGATATATAAAACAGGCTTTGCCGTTATTAAAAAAAAATCTTTTAATAATATTTTCTCATCATTGTTAAGTTTTAGTGTTCTAACTGGATTTCCTGTATCAAGATGGGTTTTTGTCTTTATTGCGAGCTCTATTTCGGCAAGCATTTTTTTATCGTTTAGTCTTACGGCTTTTTGAAGTCTTTTAAGCCTTTTTAAAATAGACTCCATGTCTGCCAAAATAAGTTCAGTATCTATAA
This sequence comes from Endomicrobium sp., assembly GCA_031264325.1. Classification (GTDB taxonomy): domain Bacteria; phylum Elusimicrobiota; class Endomicrobiia; order Endomicrobiales; family Endomicrobiaceae; genus Endomicrobiellum. Next base: position 6,213 of record JAISEE010000008.1, read on the forward strand.
TTTCTATATCGCGTAAAGGATCAACTTCGTTCATTACGTGAGTTATATCTTTGTTTTCAAAGCATCTTACAACATGAACTATTGCTGCAGTTTCTCTTATATGGGCTAAAAATTGGTTACCCAAACCTTCCCCTTGCGATGCTCCTTTTACCAGACCAGCTATATCAACAAATTCAACTATTGCTGGAACTTTTTTCTTTGCGTGATATATCTTTTTAAGAAAGTCCAAACGATTATCAGGGATCTCAACCGTTCCGATGTTCGGATCAATTGTACAGAAAGGGTAATTTGCGACTTCAGCTTCTGCTTTTGTTATAGCGTTAAACAGCGTAGATTTTCCAACGTTTGGGAGACCTACAATACCAAGCTTCATACAATAAACCTCAAAGTTAATTATTTTCTTATTGCTCCATTGCCTTTTACTACATATTTTGTAGTGGTAAGTTCTTTTATTCCCATAGCTCCCCTGGCGTGCAGTTTTTGTGTTGAAATACCTATTTCGCAGCCAAGTCCAAAAACACTGCCATCGTGAAGTCTTGTGGAAGCATTTACAAAAACTGCTGCTGCATCAACCTCAGATATAAACTTGTCTGCAGTTGTTTTGTTGTTTGTTATAATTGCTTCTGAATGTTTTGAGCCGTACTTATTTATATGTGATATAGCCTTTTCCAAAGAGTTGACAACTTTTATTGATATTTTAAGATCTAAATATTCGGTGATCCAATCTTTTTCTTCGGCAGATTTTATAGTGTTTACTATATTTCTTGAAATCTCACAACCTTTGATTTCAACGTTTTTTTTACTGTATATTTCACATAACTTTGGCAGAATTTTATCCGCAATGTCTTTATGTATAAGCAATGTTTCCATTGCATTGCATACAGAAGGTCTTTGACATTTGGCATTTATGGCTATATTTATAGACATATCAATATCGGCATCTTTATCTATATATATGTGACACAAACCTTTCCCATGTGACAGCACAGGTATAGTGGTATTTTTTTTGACGAATTTAACAAATTCTTCACTTCCTCGCGGTATAAGTAAATCTATGTAATTATCTAAATGCAAAAGCTCTTGCACAGCACTTCTGTCTGCAGTATCAATAAACTGAACGGCATTTTCAGGCATGCCTGCTTTTACGCCATCCTTGCAGATTATTTTTGCAAGAATTCTATTTGTGTTTAAAGCCTCAGAGCCACCTTTCAAAATAACAGCGTTTCCTGCTTTTAGACAAAGCGTTGCCGCATCTACTGTAACATTGGGGCGTGCTTCATAAATCATAGCTATAACTCCTAAGGGCACTCTTATCTTTTTAACATTAATATCAAACGAAGACTTTATTTTTTCAGCAACAGTTCCGACGGGATCCTGTAAAAGTATTACATTTTTTATGCCTGTTATTATATCTTTGACTCGTTTATCGCTTAAAGTCAACCTATCTATAAGAGTAGATGATATTTTTGATTCTTTTGCCGTTTGAACATCTATTTTGTTGTGAAAAAGTATTTCCTTTATATTTTGCTGTAAAGCTTCTGCTATTGCCGCAAGAAAATTATTTTTTTGTTGAGCACTCATAACTGAAAGCTTAACTGTCGCTTCTTTTGCCGTTCTTGCTTTAAGTTGTACTGTTTGTTTTATTTTATTATTGTTATTATTGTTCATAGTTATCTCCAAGAAAATAGATGTAAAATCAAATATAAAAATATTTTAGCATATGCAAATGCAAAAATAAATTCTATAAACAACATTATTAAAATTACAATTTTTTTTAAGTATAATATATATAAATATAATATAAATAATATAATAAAAAATAAGGTGTTATCATAAATATTTGTTTTGAATTTTTTAAATAAACCAAATAAGCCAAAAGATAATTTTATCACATAAACATAAATTTGTTATTCTTGTTGTCGTTGTCGATCACTACTTACAAATAAACACAAATATAGTAATAACTAATTTAAAGTGTTCTATATTTGATTGCAGAAAATAATATTCTATTTGCAATATTTTATTACAAACTATTTACAAATGATATGAGATTGAGGATAATGAAGGTTGTACTGTAATTTTTAAACATCGCGATTATTAATGCAGCGATGTCGCAATTTGATGGAACGTATTATAATTATACTTTTAATTATACTTTGAAACATTTTAAATAATTTAAAATGTTGGAATATTTGATAAATTCATGTTTTGACTCTAGTGTTTTAGTAATTATGTGTAATACTTTTTTTCTTCTGCTTCTTTATTATTGCTGTTATTTCTTCTTTTTTACGTTTTTATTATGCTTATAGTTATTTATATAGTGAAAAATGGTGACAACTCTAACCATTAAGATTATAATTGCAGGTCATTTACACGAATTATTTTGTTTTCATAAAGACTAACTTTATGATTATTAGAGTTTGTGCTTCTTGTTGTTTTTAGAAAGAATACAAGTAGCGCTAAAGTAATTTTATAGTTTTATGATATTGAAAATCCGCATAGCATTCTGATACTAAACATGATATAAGATCTTGCCAGTAATATTAAATTTTTTCATAGCTTTTTTCATATGATAGTGTTGAAGTGTATAATTAGCAAGGTTTGAAAGAGGTTAAATCTGTGGAATACAGTTAATTGATGGGAAGCAATAGCAAAACAATATCAATAGTAAAGATTTATAAAAGTAACTTGTTTTAAACTGTGTTTTAAAAATCTACTATAGCAAGTATAGTAAGCAGGTATTTATGTTATGAAATTTTATAAAGTTTGACTATTTGATAAAAGTTTGGTATTGATTATAATAAAAATGCATTTATGATGTTATTATGCATATTGTAATATGTTGATATGTTGGTAAAAGTAATGTGAGACGTTTAAAAGGAGACGTTAAAATGAAAGAAGGAATACATCCAAAGTATGAAACAAGTGTAGTTTCTTGTGCTTGTGGTTATACTTTTAAGACTCGTTCAACAAAACCTTCCATTAAATTAGAAATATGTTCAAATTGTCATCCTTTTTTTACAGGTAAGCAGAAATTTATAGACACAGCTGGAAGAATTGAAAAGTTTCAGAAACGCTTTGTTAAAACTGAAGGTAAAACTTTAGTAAAAAAGAAAACTGAAAGAAAGATTGTAAAACCAAGAAAAGCTACTGAAAAAACACTTATCACTTCTTTTTCCACTTCTTTCAAAAGATCAAAAGTTCGTTCCAAAAAAGATAAAGAAATTAAAAGTAAGTAGTTTATAAAATAATTTTATGACAGAATTTTATTCTGAAAAGAGGTTTTGTCACATTTGTCGCAAACAATAAATTATGTTTTTAGAAAAATTAAAAACGTTAAACAATCAATTTAAGGAAGTCGAAAAACAGCTAAGGGATTTTTCTATTATTTCTAATCATGAAAAATATAAAGAACTGACTAAGCATTATTCTTATTTACGTCATATTGCTGAGAATTATGCTAAATATTCCAAATTTTTAAATGATATAAAAGATGCCGAAGATCTAAAAAAATCTGATGACTTTGAAATAAGAGGAATGGCTTTTGCAGAATACGATAATTTGATAAGTAAAAAAGAAAAGTTTGAATCTGAAGTAAAAGCTTTGCTTATACCTCCAGATCCTAATGAAAATAAAAATATTATTGTTGAAATTCGTGCTGGAGCCGGTGGAGACGAGGCTGCTTTGTTTGTGGGCGATTTGTATAGAATGTATATAAAGTTTGCTGATAGAAATAATTGGGAATATGAAGTTATAAATTTTAGTCTTACAGGTCTTGGTGGTTACAAAGAAATTATATTTGAAGTAAGTGGCGATAAAGTGTGGCGTTATTTTAAATTTGAAAGAGGTGTCCATAGAGTTCAAAGAGTTCCGGATACAGAAACTTCTGGGAGAGTGCATACTTCAACTGTTACTGTGGCTGTTATTCCTGAAGTCGAAGAAGTAGATTGTAAAATAAGGATGGAAGATTTGAGAATAGATACGTATAGAGCTTCAGGTGCAGGTGGTCAGCATGTGAACAAAACTGATTCAGCTATAAGAATCACGCATTTGCCTACAGGGCTTGTGGTTACATGTCAAGACGAAAGAAGTCAAATAAAAAACAGGGTCAAAGCGTTTAAAGTTTTAAGGGCTAAGCTTTACGAACAAAAAGTTATGGAACAAGAAAAACAACTTTCAAGCGAACGTAAACAACAGGTTGGATCTGGCGATAGATCTGAAAAAATTAGAACATATAATTTCTTTCAGAATAGAATAACAGATCATAGAATTGGTTATAGTGTTTATAACATTACAGAAGTTATGGATGGAAATTTATCGGAACTTGTAAGCAAATTGATAGAAGTTGATGCGGAGGCTAAATTCAAGGGAAATAATATTTAAATGCTAGATGGCAAAAACGTTTATACATTATTAAAAACAGCTACAGAGTTTTTGAAACTCAAAGGTTTGCCTGACCCTAAACCTGATGTAGAAGTTTTATTGAGTTTCGTATTGCAAACAAAGCGTTCCAAGTTGTTTTTATTAAGGAATCAAAAACCAACCGATAGACAAATATTACAATATGAAAATTATGTGTTAAAACGATCAAATCGCGAACCAGTAGCATATATAATAGGTTTTGCTGATTTTATGGACTTTGAATTTAAAGTAAATAAAAATGTTCTTATACCAAGACCAGAAACGGAAATTTTGGTTGAAGTTACGTTAAAAATTGCCAAAGAAAAAAATAAAAAGTCTATTTTGGATTTGTGTACAGGCTCAGGTTGTATAGCTATAAGTTTGGCTAAACTTGGAACTTTTGAAGATATTTCTGCTTCAGATGTAAGTGTTAGTGCTTTGGCAATAGCAAAAGAAAATGCGTTAATTAATAATGCCCTCAATATTAAATTTATTGAAAGTAATATTTTTGAAAAAATTTCAGATTGTAAGTTTGATATGATAGTTTCTAATCCTCCATACATCACGGAGTATGAATATGTTGGCTTGGAAGCTGAGCTTAAGTTTGAGCCAAAAAATGCTTTAACAGCATCAGATGATGGTTTGTTTTTTTATAAAGAGATAGTTGCAAATGTCTCCAAATATTTAAATGATAGTGGATACATTATTCTTGAATTGAACTCAAATAAAGCAGAAAATGTACGACAAATATTTTTAGATGATAAATACATGGATGCGGATATTGAAATAATAAATGACTACTCTGGGCTTCCTAGGATATTAAAAGTTTTAAAATCTTGATATTTACACAACTCTTCAAACACAAATTAGCAGAAAGTGAGCTTCTTTTAAGATTTTTTTAAGCCAAGTTTATTGATTGTATAGATATTTTAATAGATATTTTAAATTATAAATAAATCATTGGGATTAAAATGGATAAAATAATAATACATGGTGGAAAAAAATTGAAAGGCGAAGTTGTTATTTCTGGATCAAAAAACTCTACTTTGCCTATTTTGTTTGCAACTTTGCTTAGTGACGAGCCTTCAATAATAAAAAATGTTCCTTCTCTTGCAGATATAGACACAACTGTGAAATTTTTAAATTTTATAGGTAAAAAAACTGTTAAAAAAGGAAATATTGTACGAACCTATTCATCTTGTAAATATAAACATATAGCTCCTTACGATTTGGTCAGAAAGATGCGGGCAAGCGTTTTAATAATGGGGCCATTGCTCGCAAGACTTAATCGTGTTGACGTTTCTTTGCCAGGAGGCTGTACTATAGGAGCAAGACCTATAGATATACACTTGGATGCTTTTAAAAAACTTGGAGCTGAAATTTTCGTTAAAGGTGGATATATTAAAGCTTTGGCAAAAGGTGGACTTAAAGGTGCTGTTATAAATTTAAAGTTTCCAAGTGTTGGAGCAACTGAAAATATTTTACTTAGTGCGGTTTTAGCAAAAGGCAGAACTACTGTGGTTAATGTAGCTAAAGAGCCTGAAGTAGAAGATCTGGTTAATGTTTTAAATAAGATGGGTGCTAAAGTAAATGGTGCTGGTACGGAAAAAATAATTATCGATGGTGTTGATAACCTAAGAGGGTTCACACACGAAGTAATTCCCGATAGAATAGAAGCTGCGACGTATATGATAGCTGCAGCTATCACAAAGGGTGAAATTGTTCTTAAAAATGTTGTTCCAAAGCATGTTGAAACGATAATCAGTAAATTAAAAAAAAGCGGATTATTTATTAAGGAAAATGAAACGACTATTAGAGTTAAATGGGTTAGGGGTTTAAATCCTCAAAATATTAAAACAGAAACCTATCCAGGATTTCCAACTGATGTTCAAGCACAGTGGATGGCTTTGATGTGCCTTTTAAAAGGACACTCAAAAGAAGAAGAAACTATATTTGAAAATAGATTTATGCATATTGCGGAATTGCAAAGGTTTGGGGCAAATATAAAAATAAATTCTAGGGTAGCTAGTATAATTGGAGTTGATAAATTCTCAGGTGCCCCTGTGATGGTTTCAGATTTAAGAGCTGGTGCAGCTCTTGTGTTGGCTGGACTTGCAGCAGAAGGCGAGACGGTTGTATCAAGAGTTTATCATCTTGACAGGGGTTATGAGCTGTTAGAAAAAAAACTTAAAAAACTTGGAGCAGATATAAAAAGAGTGCATGTGTAAGTAAAATGAATGATATAAGCGTAATTTTTATTATTATTTAATGTTATTAACCTTTAACATTTGTACAGTATAATAACGAATGAAATGAAAACTGTCAGCTCTTGAAAGCAGTTATAGGTTTTGATAAAATAGTATATTAGTATATATATAATATATATATGTATATATGTAGTTTATTCAGGGTTACAGTGCTAAATAATCACACAATCGGATTTGCCAAACGGTCTCATAGGAAAGATTTGAGGTTTTGGATATGGAAGATTGTGGAAGCCGTGAGACGAAAGTGTGTCAATATGTCTTGAAACGGAAACCGTTGTTTTGGTTAAAACTAAAGGAGAAATAAGTATGGCAAACATTACAATGAAGGCTTTACTGGAAGCTGGTGTTCATTTTGGGCATCAAACAAGAAGATGGAATCCAAAAATGAAAAAGTTTATTTTTGGAACTAGGAATAAAATTCATATCATAGATCTTCAAAAAACCCTTAAAGAGTTGAAAAAAAATTACGAATTAGTAAGAGATTTTGCTTTTGAAAACAAAGAAATAATTTTTGTAGGAACAAAGAAACAAGCTCGGATTCCAGTAAAAGAGGAGGCTCAACGTTGTGGAGCTTTTTTTGTAGCTGAAAGGTGGCTCGGCGGAACTCTTACAAATTTTGAAACTTTAAAGAAATCTATTGCAAGATATAGAGAAATAGAAAAAATGAAAGAAATCGGTGTTTTCCAAGTTCTTTCAAAAAAAGAACAGTCTCAGATTGAAAGAGAGAGAGTTAAGCTTGAAAAATCTTTGGAAGGATTAAAGAATATGACAAAACTTCCAGGTCTTATGTTTGTGGTTGATTCTAACGAGGAATCTACAGCCGTTTCAGAAGCAAGAAAACTTAATATTCCTATAATAGGTATTTGTGACACTAATTGCGATCCTGATTTGATTGATTATCCTATTCCAGGAAATGATGATGCTATAAGAGCAGTAAGGCTTTTTTGTTCAATTGTAGCCGATGCTGTTTTAGAAGGTAAAGGTGTAACTGAAAAAAAAGGAAATGAAGAGACAGACGTTATTGCCGAACCTTTAAAAGAAGAGAAAAAAGAGAGAGAATAATCTTTTCAGGAAGGAGAAGAAGAATAATGTCAACTGAACTTATAATAAAACTTAGAGAGGTGACAGGGGCGGGAATAATGGATTGTCGCAACGCTCTCAAAGAATCAAATAATGATGTAGAAAAAGCTTGTCAGTGGCTTAGAGAAAAAGGCATGGCTTTTGCTGTTAAAAAAACAAGAAGAGTTGTAAGACAAGGTTTAGTTTATTCTTATATACATGGAAACGGAATTCTTGGTGTTTTAGTTGAAGTAAACTGTGAAACAGACTTTGTAGCAAAAACTGAAGATTTTCGGATTTTGGTTAAAGAAATAGCTATGCAAATTGCAGCTACTTCCCCTATATACGTTTCGCGTGAACAAGTGCCTGAAAGTGTTTTGAATGCCGAAAAAGAAATTTATAAAGCTCAACTTAAGGAAAAAAAGAAGCCGGAAAAAATTTGGGACAAAATCATTGAAGGTAAAATTGAAAAGTTTTATGGCCAGATATGTTTGTATAACCAGATTTATATAAGAGATATAAATGGCAAGGAAACCATAAAAGATTTGGTGACAAGAGCTGTAGTTAAAGTAGGTGAAAATATAGTAATAAAAAGATTTGCAAGATTTAAACTTGGAGAAGAATAATAATGAGATTAAAGAGGGTTCTGTTGAAACTTTCAGGAGAATCTCTTTCTGGTAGAACTTCTTCAATAAGTGAGAAGAGTCTCTCAAAAGTTACAAGAGAGATCAAGTCTGTTGTTGGTAAAGGAAATGTTCAGTTGGCTGTTGTTATAGGGGCTGGTAATATTTGGAGAGGCGGAGGGAAGTTCATAGAAAGAGTAACGGCTGATAAGATGGGAATGCTTGCTACTGTAATGAACTCTCTTGCTTTAAATGATTCTTTGATAAAATCCGGTGTAAAATCAACTGTTTTTTCAGCAAACGGTGTAAGTGGTTTTGTTGAAAAATTTAATAGAAAAAAAGCTGTAAAGCATCTTAAAAAAGGATATGTTGTTATTTTTGCTGGTGGTACGGGAAATCCTTTCTTTACAACCGACACAGCCTCGGCATTAAGAGCTGCTGAAATAAAGGCTGATATTTTATTAAAAGCTACACAGGTAGATGGTGTTTATAATGTTGATCCTAAAAAATATAAAAATGCCGCTAAATACGGTGTTCTAACTTTTAAAGAGGCTTTGGATAAACAATTGGCAATTATGGATGCAGAAGCTTTTTCTTTGTGTATGCAGTCTGGTATATCAATTATAGTATTTGATTTTTACAAAGAAGGTAATTTTCAAAAGGTTATAAGTGGCAAGAAAATAGGCACGAGGGTGGAGGAGTAAATGCAAATTCAAAGTTTTTTTTCTAAGTCAGATGAGATTATGAAAAAAACTATAGATAGATTAAAAAGTGAGCTGGCTTCTATTAGAACTGGTAGAGCTTCAAGTGCTGTGATAGAATGTGTAAAAGTTGAGAGTTATGATGGTTTTTTGATGCCGATAAACCAACTCGCAGGTGTCAGTATTCCTGATGCCAAAACAATAGAAATAAGACCTTGGGATGCGTCTCAGCTTAGTGTTATAGAGAAAGCTATACTGAAGGCCGATATAGGAGTGACACCAGTAAATGATGGCCAAGTTATACGCATATCAATCCCCTCTCTCACAGAAGAAAGAAGAAAAGAAATAGTGAAATCCGTAAGCAGAATGGCTGAAGATTTTAGAGTAACAATAAGAAATGAAAGAAGAATTTTAATTGAGAACATAAAGAAACTTGAGAAAGATAAAGTTATAACCGAAGATGACAGAAAAAAATTTGAGAGAGACGCTCAAAAAATGACTGACAACTATATTAAAAAAGTTGATGAGAGCATTGTTTTGAAAGAAAAAGAAGTTATGCAAATATAACACACAAAAAAAAGAAAAAAAATGGAGGATAAAAAGTGGTTTATCAAATTGATAAGAATATATGTGTAAGTTGCGGAGCATGTGCGGGTAATTGCCCAGTTTTAGCTATTGAGCAGAAAGACGATAAGTATGAAATAAATGCCAATATATGTGTAAGTTGCGGAGCATGTGAGTCTACTTGTCCTGTAAGTGCAATTTTTCAAAAATAAGGAAGATTTTTGATACCTGAACATATAGCGATTATAATGGACGGAAATGGCAGATGGGCCAAGAAAAGATCATTGCCCAGAGTTTTTGGTCACAGACAAGGGGTCAAAACTGTAAAAAAGATTGTTAAGTCTGCCAGCAGACTTGGAATCAAAGTTTTGACCCTTTATGCTTTTTCTACTGAAAACTGGAAAAGACCTAAAACTGAAGTTGACGCACTTTTTTCTTTGCTTTCGCGATTTATAAGGAAAGATTTGAGAGAGCTAAGCGGTGCCGGTATCAAGCTTAGAATACTTGGCGATTTATCAAAGTTCCCGCAAGATTTAAAGTCCGAAATTTTTTCTATTTGCAAAGGTGCAGAAAATAATACGAATTTAGAGTTAAATATAGCTTTAAATTATGGAGCAAGACAAGAAATTGTAAAAGCTTTTGAAGAGATGTTAAAGCAAGATATAAAAAAGCCAACTGAAAAAATTGTGTCGTCTTTTTTATATACTGCCGGGCAACCAGATCCGGACTTGCTTATTCGTACGTCAGGAGAGTTTAGAATATCAAATTTTCTTTTGTGGCAAATAGCATACTCTGAGATCTATGTAACCAATAAATTTTGGCCCGATTTTACTCTTAAAGATTTACAAGCTGCAATTTCTGAATTTCAAAAGAGAGATAGGCGTTTTGGGGGAATTTAAGTGCTTAGTACCAGAATATTTACTGCTGTTATTGGTATGCCTTTAGTTTTTTTGTGCATATACTTTGGGGGAATTTCGTTTTATGTAATGATGTTTTTTGTTTCCATATTTTCAGTGTATGAGTATCTGTTGATAGTAAAAAAATATAAACCCCATTCAATTGCATCTTTAATTATGGCAACAGTATTTTTTCTTTTTCTACGTTTTTACGAGATATGTTGCGGTTGTCGTTGCTGTATGGACAGATCTTCAATTTTAGCTATTTTAGCCCTTTTTATTTTTTTTGTGATAGAAATTTTTAAAGGAAAAACAGATCTTAGCGTTGAGAGGATTGCAGTATCTTTTCTTGGAGTTTTTTTTATTCCGCTGGCTCTTGTTCATATGGTTTATATCCGCAATTTAAACGGTGGAATGCAGTTGATATTTCTTATTTTTATTGAAGTCTGGGTTTTGGACACTGTGGCTTATGTTTTTGGATATATGTTTGGAAAACATAAGCTTGCCAAAAACGTTAGTCCTAAAAAAACTACTGAAGGGGCTGTCGCGGGAGTTATTTTTGGTGTTCTTGCGGCTGCTGTGTGCAGGTATTTGTTTATAAGTGATATTTTAACTTTATGCGAAGTCGTGGTATTAGGTTTTGTTATATCTGTTGTCAGTCAGTTTTCAGATCTTGCAGAATCTTTGATTAAGAGGGATGGAAGCGTTAAAGATTCGGGTAAAATTATTCCAGGACATGGTGGTGTTTTCGACAGGTTTGATTCTTATATTTTTACGGCTCCTGTCGTATATTATGTTTTAATGTTTATAAAATGAAAAGAATAGCAATTTTAGGTTCATCGGGTTCTATTGGAAAACAGGCGATTGATTTAGCGTTAAAAATGAAAGAAAAAGTTTATGTTGAAGCGCTTGCCGTTGGTTCTAATTTAAAAGTTTTGAAAGGCCAGATTAAAAAGCTTAATCCTTCTGCAGTGTCTATTGCAAGTGATTTAGATGCCATAAAACTGAAAAAGTGGTGCATTTCAAATAAAATAAAAACTAATGTTTATAGTGGGCAGAGTGGTCTTGAAAAACTTGCAATTATGCCCAAAGTGGATATGGTTTTAGCTGCAATTACTGGTTCTGTTGGCTTGAAGTCAATCATAGCGGCAATAAAAGCAAAAAAAAATGTTGCTTTTGCTAATAAAGAATCCATCGTTATGGCTGGAGATCACATAATGAAACTTGCTGAGGAAAATGGCGTTTCTGTGTTTCCTATTGATAGCGAACATTCTGCGATATTTCAATGTTGTGTTGGAGAGAAAAAAAATCAAATAAGAAAAATAATACTTACGGCTTCCGGGGGTCCATTTTATAAATATACTGGTGATTTTTCTAGGATAACTATTGAACAGGCTTTGGCTCATCCTACTTGGAAAATGGGAAAAAAGATAACGATAGACAGTGCTACGCTTATGAATAAGGGCCTTGAAGCTATAGAAGCTTCCATAATTTTTGGTGTTCCAATAGATAAAGTTGAAATAGTTATACATCCTCAATCTATAGTTCATTCTATGGTGGAATATATTGATGGCTCTATTATGGCTCAGCTCTCAACCCCTGATATGAGACTGCCAATACAATATGCGCTGACATATCCAGAGAGATTAAAATCAAATATAAAGTTTTTAAATTTTGCAGAAGTTGGCAAGTTAGAATTTTATAAACCTGATTTTAATAGGTTTCCATGTTTAAAGTTGGCATATTTGGCGGCTGAAAAAGGATGTTCGCTACCTACTGTTATGAATGCGTCTAATGAAATTGCAGTGAAGAGTTTTTTAGACAAAGAAATAAAATTTACAGATATTGCAAAAATAGTTGATAAAACAATGAAGGCTTACAAAGTTTCAAAAAATATGTTTTTAGAAAATTTTTTTGAAATAGACTCGTGGGCAAGAGTTTATGCGTGTAGTTTAGTAGAAAAGGAATTCAAATCATGACAATAATCATCCAGATACTTGGGACTGTTATAGGATTTGGTTTTTTAGTTTTTATACATGAGCTTGGGCATTTTTTTGCTGCGAGAGCATGTGGGATTAGAGTGTTGACTTTTGCTTTTGGCTTTGGGCCGGATTTAGTAAAGTATACTTACAAAAATACTAAGTATTGTATAAAAGCTATTCCTTTTGGTGGTTTTGTTTCTATGGCAGGAGAAAATTCTGAAACGGCAACAGGATCAGAGAATGAATATTTGTCTCTAGTATGGTATAAGAAGGCGCTTATATCTTTTGCAGGACCATTTTTAAACTATACTTTGGCAGTTTTTTTGTTTGTTTTTGTTTTTAACATATGGGGAATCGATATTATTTCAAAAACATCTTTAGTTGGGAATATCATAAAAAATAAACCTGCAGCTCAGGCTGGGCTTTTAAGAGGAGATAGAATAAAATCCATTGATGGGGCAGATATAAATACATGGAGCGAAATTATGAAAAATTTAAAAAATAAAGCCAATAAACGTGCTATTTTTGTAGTTGAGAGAGGCGCCTATATTTTCGATGTAACCTTAACCGTGGATAAAAATTCTGTTACTGGTTCAGGTGTTATCGGTATAACTCCTTTCATAGAAAAATCAAAAATAGGTTTTTTTGAATCTGTTTATTTGGGCATGAAAATTCCTCTTTCTCAAACTTTTATGACAGTTGAGTACCTTATTGCCAAACTGGTTTCATTTGAAAAGCCTGACATTTCAGGACCTATAGGCGTAATGCAGTTGATGAGTGATGCCGCTAAATCTGGAATAGCTGATTATTTGAAATTTCTTGCTGTTATATCTGTGGCTTTAGGCATGTTTAATTTATTTCCTATACCTATCGTTGATGGTGGTATGATAGTTTTGTTTGTTATAGAGGGTATAATTAGAAAACGGATAAATATGAAAATTGCGCAAGTTTATAATACCATTGGCTTAATTTTTGTTTTTGGCGTTTTTGTCTTTGCAATGTATAGTGATTTTTTGAAATTGGGTATAGGCAAGTTATTTGGCAAGTAGTAGAGTTTAGTTTTTTTGGCTTTTATGTTCAACTAGTGTACTTAAATAATATAGAGTGTGTTTCTTTGTAACTAAGCGTTATAGCTGTAAGAGCGTTTGTCCATAAAGTTCAAAATACGAGGGTGTTCATAAAAGATCCAGTTTCACAACAGCACCAGAACTAAAAAAAGTTGCTTCATCTTGTTCATTGTGTTACTAAAGCTTTAATAAAGGAGATGCGATTTATAATATTTTAGTTAGTGATTAAAACAGAGTTGAAAAGTTTGTTGTTATTAGTCTTTCGTTTTATCTTTTTTATCTTTAAAGTGAGGCATATTATAGTCATTATTTCTGTTGATATTGGTGGGTTATTGCTATATTATTATTTACTTAATAAGATTTGGTGTTAACAAATCGATGTTAACAAAAGAGATATATAAAGGTATAGTTGAATTTTTATAATTTTATATCAAACTTTGAATATGAAAGTGATAGATATTGTAACAGGTTGTTAAACATTATTTTTTGGCAAGTAAAGTGAAATTTTATAAGAGAAATCAGACAAGAAAAATTAATATCGGTGGTGTTATAATAGGTGGTGGAGAACCTATTGTTGTACAGTCTATGACTAACACAAATACAAAAAATTGGAAAGCAACCGTAAAACAAATAAAACAACTTGAAGCGGTCGGTTGTGAAATAGTAAGAATTTCTCTACCAGATATGGAGTCTGCTTACAATGTAAGTAAAATAAAAAAAAACATAAAAATTCCGTTAGTGGCAGATATTCATTTTGATTACAAAATAGCTTTAGAAGCAATAAAACAAGGCATAGATAAGTTAAGAATCAACCCTGGAAATATAGGCTCAAAAGACAAAGTCGAAATTTTAGCAAAAGAAGCCAAAAAAGCTCATATTCCTATGAGAGTTGGAGTTAACGCAGGGTCACTAAAAGAAGTTCGTAACTTATTTGACAATGCTTCGCGTGCTAAAGCTCTTGCCGACACAGCAATAGAATATGTAGAGGTCTTAGAAAAGCATGTTTTTTTTGATATAGTTGTTTCGCTAAAAGCTTCAAATATTGATACAACAGTTCAAGCGTATAAAATTTTTGCTTCAAAGAGAAATTATCCATTACATTTAGGGATAACAGAATCTGGTTCAATTTTTAACGGTACTATAAAGTCTTCGGTAGGGCTTGGTATTATGCTTTATGATGAGATAGGAGACACGGTGCGGCTATCTTTAACTGCAGATCCTATTGAAGAGGTAAAGGTTGCGTATTCTCTCTTGCAATCTTTAGAACTTAGGAGTTCTGGAATAGAGATAGTTTCATGTCCTACTTGTTCAAGAACTCAAATTGACTTGATAAAAATAGTTTCAGATATGGAAAATAAAGTGACAACAATAAAAAATTTAAGAAAGCTTTCTAAGCCTATAAAAGTTGCGATTATGGGCTGTGTCGTCAATGGTCCCGGAGAGGCAAAAGCCGCGGATTTTGGAATAGCCGGTGACGGCAAAGACAGCGGAATATTGTTTAAAAGTGGCGAGATTATCGGGAAAGTAAAGTCTGAGAGTTGGGTTCTAAAGCTTGTTTCTATGATAAAAGATCGCCTGAAAAATAGTTTGGAGGACTAAAAATGGCAGAAATTTATTTGACAAGAGACGGCAGAGAAAAACTTATTAAAAAATTGGAAGAGTTGCAAAAAAGAAAGACTTTAATTCAAGACGAAATAGCAAGAGCTAGAGAGCATGGTGATTTAAGGGAAAATGCGGAGTATCATGCTGCAAAAGAGACTCTTGCAAATCTTATGCGAAGAATAATGGAGTTAGACTCAAAAATAGCAAGAGCAAAAATTATAGAAGATCAAAACATAGAAGTCGATAAAGTATTTATAGGTGTTACAGTCACCATACAAGATGAAAGTGGCGATAAGTATAAATATACATTAATAGATCTAGAAGAGGCTGATCCTTCTGCAAATAAAATATCTATACAGTCTCCTCTTGTGCAAGGATTGCTTGGACATAAAGTTGGGGAAACTGTTGAAGTTGAGTTACCTGCAGGCAAAACAAAGTTTAAAATATTAAAAATTTCAAGATAGTTTTATGGAGTTTTACATGTTGCTACAGTTTTGATTCATAATCTAAATAGCATAGAATTTCTGGCTTTAAATGACGATAATAAGTTTAACAATCTATTTTATAGATATAACATGAAAGAATATAGTAGACAAAGAGGTATTTATGTTTTTTACGAAGATGTTAATCCCGACTTTAAGAGAGGCTCCTTCAGATGCAGATATTATATCTGCAAAGTTGATGATTAGGGCGGGAATGATACGCAAGTTAGCTTCTGGATTTTATGAATTTTTGCCTTTAGGTTTAAAAGTCTTAAAAAAAGTTGAAAGCATAATAAGAGAAGAAATGAATGCCGTTGGTGGCCAAGAGATAAGCCTTCCTTTGGTGTTTCCAAAAGATTTGTGGATTGAAACTGGACGATGGAATACTTATGGCAAAGAGCTTTTTAAACTTAAAGATAGAAAAGAAGTTGAATTTTGTTTGGCTCCTACAGCAGAGGAAGCTGTAACAGACTTAGTAAGAAAAGAAATTAAATCTTACAAGCAACTTCCTTTGATGTTATATCAGTTTGGTTCAAAGTTTAGAGATGAAATTCGTCCACGGTTTGGCGTTATGCGTGTTAAAGAATTTTTGATGAAAGATGCATATTCATTTCATGTCGATGAGTCTGATTTGGAAAGATATTATAAAGTTATGTTTGACGCTTATACAAATGTCTGTAAAAAGTGTGGCTTTAAGTTTCGTGCTGTTGAAGCCGCTTCATGTGCTATAGGTGGATCTTTTTCTCATGAATTTATGATTTTGGCAGAGACTGGTGAGGAAGAGATTGCATGGTGCAATTGTGGGTATGGTGCAAATAGTGAAAAAGCTGAATGTTTATCAATATATCAGTTAAAAGAAGAGCCTTTGCCTTTGGAGGAAGCTTTAGCTCCTAATGTTGAAGCTGTTGCAAAGTTTTTAGAAATTTTCCAAAAAAAATTTATCAAAACTATGATTTATAAAGCTGATGGTAATCCTATTATTATTTTGGTGAGAGGCGACCATGAAATAAATGAAATAAAACTTCAAATATTGCTTGACACAGATGACATTGTTCTTGTCGATGAACAAGCAACTGTTTTTTCTATAGTTAATTCTTCTTTGGTCTTTGTTGACCTTGTTGGGCATAGAGACGTTAAAATTATTGCAGATCTGTCTGTAGTTGAGATTTCAAATGCAGTTACTGAGGCAAATAAAAAAGGCTATCACCTTAAAAATATAAATTATAGTAGAGATTATAGCGTGGATATTGTTGCTGATATAAGAAAAGTTGTGCATGGGGATATTTGTCCGAAATGTAAAAAAGAAAATTTAAAATTTTCAAGAGGGATTGAAATAGGGCATGTTTTTAAATTGGGCACAAAGTATTCTAAGTCTATGAATGCAACGTATTTGGATGCAAATGGCAAAGAAAATTTTATAGTTATGGGTTGTTATGGCATAGGCGTTACAAGAATTCTTGCTGCCACTATAGAACAATCTCATGATGACAATGGTATAGTATGGACTGATAATATGGCTCCCTTCAATGTCGTAGTAATACCTGTAAATTACGCTGATGCGAAAATCAAAGAAGTAACCGATAAACTTTATAAAGAATTAACTTCAGAAGGTATAGATGTTTTGGTTGACGATAGAGATGAAAGAGTCGGTATTAAATTTAAAGATGCTGATTTGATAGGCATTCCATACAGGATA
Source organism: Endomicrobium sp. (assembly GCA_031264325.1). Lineage (GTDB taxonomy): Bacteria > Elusimicrobiota > Endomicrobiia > Endomicrobiales > Endomicrobiaceae > Endomicrobiellum. Next base: position 23,553 of record JAISEE010000008.1, read on the forward strand.
ACTATTGGAGAAAAAAATCTTGAGAAAGGACATGTCGAATTAAAAGCAAGAAGAGATGATAAAGAAAGCGTTAAGCTTTTAAGTCCACAAGAATCATCATCTGAAATAATAAAAATATTCAACAAGTAATTTTATAACACGTTGCTATGTTATTATTTCATAATTTTCTACAGTGAAATTTTTTTGAAATTTTTACTTCAGTTTAAAATACGAAATTTTTGGATATGGAAAAGACGAAGGTAAAGGTATAAGAAAAATAAAGTATATAAATATATATTAGTAAACCAGTATATAGTAAAATAAAAAATTCAAGGCCTAGTCATAAAAAGTTATTACGCGTATCTATAAATCATTAAGCATCATGCTATTCAATAATAAATATCAAAATCTAATATATTTAAATATTTAAGAATTTGTGAATTATTGCTATTTATAGTTATATGGATTTGGCTTGTATTTATTTAAATGTTTCAGTATGTTTCATATTTGTTACAAAAGAAATATAAACAAAGCAAATATCTTGGTTTGTTGAATGCAAAAGCTTCATGGTTAAAAATAAAGGTTGTTTTTTTTGTAAAAAGTATGGAAAAGAAGATCTATATTTTTAAAGTCTTAGATGGGGGATATATATATATTATTCTTTCTAAATTTGCAAATAACGGCTTTTCTGTTGCTTGTCCGTAAATGTAAAAGGTTTGATGTTTTTCAAAAATTGAAGATACATTTACAGTTACGATAAAAACGATTATGGTTTTATCTGAAATTGTGTCTGTTTTTGATAAAAAATATATAACGAATGGTTCTTCTTTTGGACTAGCTGTGTAGTTTTGACTTTAAATTATTTTGAAAATAAAAAAGAGTTTCCACGTAACTTCGTGTATTAAAAACAAAGTTTGGAGAATGACGTGGCGTAGATCTTAATTTAGTTCCTTATGAGTTCAAAGAAATATACTATAAAAAGATGTGTAAAAGTATAAAATTTATTGAAGAATCATGTGTTTATTGTCAAAAGACGCTTAGTAAACTTTGAAAAAGTCTATAAGTCTTTGTGAAATTTCAATATCTCTAATCTAAATAATATGTTATTTTTTTTGCATTTTTGTAAAATTTAATATGTTTGTTGTGAGATAGTGCGGGTCAGATTGACAAATAAAAACTGTTGTTGTAAAATCAATTTAATATAAAATATAAGGACATTGTTTAGGTTAATCTTATTGTTTACTATATGTTTGAAATGTATTTAAGTGTATAAATAGTTTAAGAAGGTTAAATGTTAACAATATTTTTGTGCATAACGACGCATTACAAGGCATGAGTATTATATCTTTAAATACTATTTTTTGTTTTTATTTTTTTAAAAAAATTGGAAAGGACAATGCCCTTATTGCCAAGAGGAGGAGTCGTAGAAAACAAAAGATTTCGTACAAACCAATTTATTAGAGTTTCGGAAGTGAGACTTATCGATTTTGACGGAACTATGGTGGGAATAGTAAAAACATCTGAAGCTTTAGCAAAAGCGCAGACAAAAAAGTTGGATTTGGTTGAAGTTTCTCCTCAGGCAAATCCGCCTGTATGTAAAATAATCAATTTTTCTAAGTTTAAATATGATATGGAGAGAAAAGAAAAAGAAGCCAAAAAAAAACAAAAATTTTCTTACTTAAACTTAAAAGAAATACGAGTTAGACCTCGCATATGTGAGCATGATTTAGAGATTAAGGTTAAACGTGCTCGGGAGTTTATAACTGGTGGAGATAAGGTACAACTTACAGCTATTTTTTCAGGCAGAGAGATACAACACAAAGATTTAGGTATAAAAATTATGGATAAAATTAAAGAATCTTTGATTGATATAGCCGAACTTGAAGGAAAAATTTCTTCAGTTGGTGCCAGAGTATTTATGATTTTGATTCCAAAAAGAAACCTAAAGTAAAAATATAAATTAAATGAATGGCACAAATTGTTTAAGTAAAAACGTTTTATCAATATTGGCGTGTTGATAAACTGGAGAAAAAATGTTTAAAATGAAGACTCATAGCGGATCAAAAAAACGTTTTAAAGTTACAGGAAAAGGAAAAGTTAAACATAAAAAGTCTGGACAGAGACATTTGTTGGCTGGTGACTCTGGCAATCAGAATAGAAAGTCAAGAAAGGCTGTTATAGTGTCTGATTCAGATATGAAGGTTATGAAAAAATTTATGCCTTACAGTTTTTAATTAACCTTTTATTTATTTGCATAATTAAGGAGAGATATTTGCGATGCGTGCAAAGAGCGTAGTATATACAAGACAAAAGAAGAAAAAAATATTTAGGCTTGCTAAAGGTTTTTATGCAACAAAAAAAAATCGTTGGAGAATGGTTATTCAGCAAGTTGAACGTTCTCTTAATTATGCTTATACTGGAAGGAAAGACAATAAGTCCAATTTTAGAACTCTTTGGATAGTTCGTCTTAACGCTGCCGTAAGAGAACAAGGAATTTCTTACAGTAAGTTTATTTTTGGTCTTAAAAAGGCTAATGTTGCAATAGATAGAAAGATTCTTGCTGAAATCGCAGTGAACGATAATGCTACTTTTAAACAAATAGTTGATATTGTCAAAGTTGCTTAAGTTAAAAATAAATGTAGATTTTTCTCAGAAAGAAACAGTTAATGTTGTTTTTTGGATTTACAGCTACTGTTTTTCTACTTTTATCGTTGTTTGCTCTATATTTGGAAGCTTTAGTAAATTTTACTACAAAATTTGTTCCATATGTAAGATTTTTTTTGATGTGCCGTTTTAAGGGACTTAAAGTATAAAATGTTTTTCTTTCAAAGGTAATTTTTTTGCTTGAGGATTGAAGTTACAAAGGCTTTATCCGTTCTGATTATAAATAGCCACAGAAGATCGTTTGGCAAACTTACTTGTATTAGGATTTGATCTTGTATTAGGATTTGATAATGAAAGATATTCGACAAATTACAACTGAAGCGTTAAAAAAAGTGAAAGATTCCGATGCTTTAACTCTTGAAAGTATTAAGGCGGAATATCTTGGCAAAGATGGCGTTTTAACACAAATTTTAAAATCGTTGTCTTCGTATTCGATTGAGGATAAAAAAAGAATTGGCTCAGAAGCAAATAATGCCAAAAGCATTATAGTGGCTGAAATAAAAAACAAAAAAGAATCTCTTAAAAAATTTTTGTTTAACGAAAAAATGCGTAATGAAAAATTTGATTATTCTGAAAGTTTTTATTTTCCTTTTTCAAAAGGAAGCTTTCATCCTGTAATACAAATGATCAATGATATAACCGCTGTTTTTAAATCTCTTGGTTTTTCTGTTGCTGAAGGTCCTGAAGTAGAGACCGATTGGTATAACTTTGAGGCTTTAAATATCCCAGACAGTCATCCTGCCAGAGATATGCAGAATACGTTTTATGTTGAAGGCATGAAGGCTTTACTTAGAACACACACTTCTCCTGGTCAAATTCGTGCGATGGAAAAACATAAGCCGCCTATAAAAGTTATTGTTCCTGGTAAAGTTTATAGAAACGAGGCTTCCGATGCTATGCATTTTTCAACATTCCATCAAGTTGAAGGATTGGCTGTTGATGAAAACATAACGTTTGTGGATTTGATGACTCTGTTGTCAGATTTTGTGCATAAACTTTTCGGTTCTGATACAAATATACGTTTTAGGCCATCGCATTTTCAATTTACAGAGCCTTCAGCGGAAGTTGATATGCAATGTATTTTCTGCAAAGGAAAGGGGCGTTGTAGGCTTTGCAAATCCTCAAGTTGGATAGAAATTTTAGGTTGTGGCATGGTGCATCCGAATGTTTTAAAAGCTGTTCATTATGACTCTAGAAAATATACTGGTTATGCTTTTGGCTTGGGTGTTGAAAGATTGACTATGTTTAAATATGGGATTGACGATATTCGTTTATTCTATGAGAATGATTTGAGATTTTTAAAACAGTTTTAAAGAAATAAATATGAAAATATTATATAGTTTGTTAAAGGAGTTTGTTGATTTTGAAGCGAGACCTAGAGATCTTGCTTCAATGCTTACATCTATTGGCATAGAATCTTCTGTAGTTTCCCAAGCTTGTCTTTGGACTGGCGTTGTGACAGCAAAGGTTTTAGACGTTCAAAAGCACCATGCAATGGATAAACTTTTTTTATGTAGATTAAGCGATGGAAGCAAGGAATATTCAATAGTTTGTGGAGCAAAGAATATTGCTTTAGGGCAAATTGTTCCTCTTGCAAAAGTTGGGGCGGTTCTTCCTGGAAATTTTGAAATAAAGAGATTAAAAATAAGAGGCGTTAATTCTGAAGGCATGATTTGTTCGAAAAAAGAACTTGGATTAAAAGAAGAGTCCGAAGGCATTTTTGTCCTTGACGAAAAAACAAAAATAGGACTTCCTATTGAAAAAGTTTTTGATGGTGAAGATTCTATTTTGGAAATAGAAGTAGCAACTAACAGGGGTGACTGTTTAAGTCATTTAGGCATTGCCAGAGAGATTGGAGCTAAACTTCGCAAAGTTGTGTCTGTTCCGCAAATAAAAATTTTAACAAAACCTCAAACGTTAAGCTGTGTTGAAGTAAAATCTAATTTATGCAAAAGATACATAGGAAGCATTATTTCGGGGGTTAAAGTTGAAGATTCGCCGAAGTGGCTTATAGACATTTTAGCTAAAAGTGGCATAAAGTCAATAAATAATATAGTTGACATAACAAACTTTGTTATGATTGAGCTTGGGCAGCCTTTACATGCTTTTGATTTAAATAAACTTTCTTCAAAAAAAATCATCGTAAGAGAAGCTACTGGTTTTGAAAAAATAATTGCCCTTGACGGAAAAGATTATAAATTAGATCCCGGAATGCTTGTTGTTGCCGATGAACAAAGTCCTATTGCCATAGCTGGAATTATGGGTGGAAAATTTTCGAGCATTGAAGATAAAACTGAAACTATTTTTCTTGAAAGTGCCATCTTTGACGCGTTTTCAGTAAGGAAAACTTCAAAAAAATTAAATCTTTATTCAGATTCATCTTATAGATTTGAAAGAGGTCTGGGTTGGGATATAGCTGAGCTTGCCATATGGAGAGCGACAAATCTTATAACTGAAATTGCAAGTGGTAAACAAGATGCCCTAGGAGACTTTCATACTGTTAAATATGAAAAGACAAAAATAGCTTTAAGATTTGAAAGAATAAACAAAATTTTAGGCTATGCTATTGAAGAATACGAAGTTAGTGAAATTTTAAGATTTTTAGGTATAGATTTACAGTCAAAAGGTGAGATGATTCTTTGCACAGTTCCGTCTTGGCGTAATGATATAAAAATTGAAGTTGATTTGATTGAAGAAATTGCAAGAATCAAAGGTTATGATGCTATACCAATCTCAAAAACGAATACGTATTATTCTTATGTGTCAAACAATTCGTTTCTTTCATCTATAGTTGAGGAGTTTAGAACTAAACTGAAAGGTTTTGGTTTTAGTGAAGTTTTGAATTGTAGTTTTTTAGAAGTTTCAGAGTTTGAAAGATTTGGGTTAAAATATTACTATAAAATAACAAACCCAGTATCCAAGGAAAACGAATTTTTAAGATCGTCATTGCTTCCATGTTTATTTAAAAATTTAATACTTAATATAAGCCAAGGCTGTGAGACTGTGTCGTTATTTGAGCATGGAAAAATTTTTTTAAAGGCTGGGGAAAGAAAAGCTTTCTCTGCTGTAATGTATGGTGGAGTTTGGCATGAGTGGTGGAAGTGGGTTGAACGAAAAGTAAATCCTAAATTTGATTTTTATTTTGGTGGTGGTATAATAAAAAGTATTTTACCATCAGAAGAGTTTATGATAATTGAAAATCTAACCCCTTCAAGCTATTTTCATATAGGAAAAACCGGAGCCATTCTTTTTAGAGGTAAAATAATAGGACAATTTGGCATTTTAAATCCTTCGTTTGTAAGTGATATTAAAGATGAAGTTTTTTATTTTGAAATAGATTTAGAACCTTTTGAAAATACGTGTGTCAAAAAAACAATAGTTTATAAAGCATACTCAAAATTTCCTATAGTAAAAAGAGATATTTCCGTAATTGCAGATAAGTTTTTGCTGTTTTCGGAAATAGAAAAAGTTATAAAGTCTGTTATAAAATCTGGTGGCATCTTGAAAGATTATTCATTGTTTTCTGTGTACAGTGATGAAGCTAAATTGGGTAATGGAAAAATAAGTTATTCTTTAAGGCTGTTGTATAAAAATGACAGAAAAACGTTAAGCGATAAAGATGTAAATGACGATGTCTCAATTCTCTTAGATAGGTTAGATTCTGACTTAAACGTTAAGTTGAGACATTAGTTACTTGAGAAATTTATCATTATGGAAGTGTTATAATTTTATGATAATAAAAAAAGATAAAGATATGATTCAGAATTATTTTGAAGATAATTCTGGAGTTAGAGGATCTAATGCTGACTTGGTCGCTATAGCAGAAAAAGAAGAAGACATATCTATTTTTCTAAAAGAGATGTCAGCTAAAAAAGTACCGATAACAGTTGCTGGTGCATTAACTGCAAATACAGCTTCAGGACTTGCTTTTGGCGGAGCAGTTCTGTCTTTGGAAAGATTAAACAAAATAGGAAAAATTAAAAAAATTGATGAAAGCTATGCATTAATTACTGTTCAAACTGGGGCAAGAGTTAGTGATATAAAAGAAAAAGCTTACAGCGAAGGGTGGTTGTATCCTCCGGATCCTACAGAAAAAAATGCTTTTATTGGAGGCAATATTGCTACAAACGCTTCAGGTGGAAGAGGTTTTAAGTTTGGAGTTACAAGAGACTATGTTGAAGCTTTAAAAGTTGCATTTACTGATGGATCTATTGCATTTGTTGAACGTGGTAAGTATTTTGCTGATAAAAATGGGGAGATGACTTTTAATACTAACAAAAGCAAAAAAAATATAACTCTTCCAAGGTATGTTTTGCCAAATATTAAAAATGCATCGGGGTATTACAATAAACCTCAGGCAGATCTTGTAGATATTCTTATAGGTTCTGAAGGTACGCTTTGTGTTTTTATTGATTCAGTATTAAAACTTATACCTCATTTTAAAGAAGTTTTTGGAGGTATAATATTTTTTGATGATAAAAATAAAACCTATGAGTTCGTCAAAAGAATAAAAAGCATATCTAAAAGAGCAAAATTTGAAAATTTAAAAAATTCAATCAATGCTATGTCCTTGGAATACTTTGATAAAAATGCATTATCCTTAATAAAAGATGATTATAAAGCTATTCCAGAAAGTGTTGAAGCAGGTATTATGTTTGAACAAGATGTTTATGAAGACAACTCTGACGTTTTGATGGAAGAGTGGGTTAAAGAAATTGAAGATAATGGTATAAGTTTGGAAAAAGTTTGGTTTGCTTCAAATTTTTCTGAGATAGAAAAGTTTAGGGTCTTTAGGCATAAGATTCCAGAAAAGGTAAATGAAATTGTTAAAAAGAATAAAATTCCTAAGATAGGTACTGATTTTGCTGTTCCAGATAGCAAATTTTTTACAATAGTTGATTTTTGCGAGAAAGAATTTAAAAATGTTGGAGTTTTTAATTTAACATTTGGACATATAGGTGAAAATCATTTGCATGCCAATATACTTGCTAATAATGAGCATGAATACGAAAAATGTAGAAAAATGTATATACGCATTGTTCAAAAAGTTGTTGAACTTGGCGGAACCGTGTCTGCTGAGCACGGCATAGGGAAGTTAAGACATACTTTTTTGGCAAAAATGTTAGGAAAAGAAAGTTTCAAAGAACTGGCAAAATTTAAAAAAAGCTTTGATACAAGCGGAATTCTTGGCGTTGATAATATATTTCCTAAGCAGTATTTAGTTTAAAACCTAAGTCTATTATCCATAGATAAAAGGAAAATTTTGTGAGTGAAAAATTTAAAAGATGAATTTTTCAGATAGACTCATTTAAAGGTAAAATATTTAAGTTTTTAGTCCTTATTGTGTTTATTTGATAATTGAAAAAGTGTCGTTTAGCGTAGCGGATAATCCAGTGACTGAATTTAATGAGTTCAGGGTATTATTTTACAGTAACAACAGCTTTGTTGTCACAGTTGTTCCACCACAAAAGCAAAATTATAAAATATTGCTGATAGCTTTAAAAACTTAAAACATACAACTTAAAATAAACCTAGTTGTATGTTTTAAGTTTTTAAAGCTATAATCTATTCTATTATTTTATGATGCGGATGTTTTTAAAGTATCAAATGAAAAATAAACAAAAAAATATTTTTAGCGAGAGGTAGATTATTGTAAATTACAACAAAGTATAAATAAAATAGATATAATAGGAGGTATAAATATAATAAATGAAGTTGGGATGAAAGAAAGAGGTGCATATTTGTCACAAACGAGAAAGCTTTAAGGATAAAAAAATTTAATGAAAAAGCTAAATTTTAAAAATGCATATTTGCATACTGATGATATTATTTTAAGATTAGTTTAATTATTTAAAGTAAGCTGATAAGCTATTTATAAGACATGGTTTTATGTTTGCAGATAAACGTTTATTAAGTTAAAATATTTATCTAGCTTTGTTATTTTTTGTATGTGGCTCCCAAGCTTGGCTCTATAAAAATTGTAATAAAAGAATCTTCTATAATATCTTTAAGATGTTCTTAGATGTTTTAAGAAGTATGTTTGCTCAAGATCTGAAGCCGATAGGTTTGAAAAGCTGTGGTATAAACTAATTATTAAGAAACCTTGGCAGAATAGATGCGATATTATTGTCTTTACAGGAAGATCTACGTGACATATTCTCATAGTCTGTGTAGAAAAAAAACTCTAACGGAAAGTTATGATTTTAGTAAGCGATGGAAAAAGATTGTGATTCAAAAATCAAAGAAGTTATAAATAAAGCTAAAAATGTGGAATTGAAAATTATTGTTGTTTGTATTGATACGTTGAGAATGGATCACAAGTTACTGTATAAGTTGGGGAGGGTATTTAAGAAGATAGAATTAAAGTTTTCTGGCAGTCATGTTTATACATTTTAAGGTGATGACTAAACAGATAAAACAGAAAAAGAAAAAGCTTATTTATCATGTTACGTCGTTTGGCTAAGTTGGAAATTGCTGTTGTTAAACCTGTGTTTTAAAGAATTTATTTTTTTGGTTACAAAAAAATGATTAATTGCATACGCTTTAAAGTTTACGAATTATTTTATTTGGCATAATGTTGGTTGTGGCTGATAATGACTTTGCTTAATGCTGTAAAGAAAATATTGTTCAATATCAATATTAATATAAAGGAATTGAATGAAATAATAAAAAGGAATATTTTGCAGAAATCGACTTTGTTGTTATTGTAATTGTTTTTGATGAAGAAAAAAAATTATTTTTTTAAAGATAAAATTAAAAAGAATAATCAAAACTTCAAAAAAAAGATGAAGATTTCATATTCAAAGGAAGAATATTGTAGATGATATTATCTTGGAGCAATGCCTCTATTTTTGGAAAAATTTTTGAATGAAAATATAGATGCCAAAATAAACATTACTATTTGCGCATTTTCAAATTGTGTTACAGCTGTCTTAAAGAAAACTGATATTGATATAATGATAAAAATAATAAAAAGTTAAACAAAGTTTTAATGGAAGGTTTAAACAAAAGACGGTTTATGTGTTTATTATGTGCTTTAATAAAGTTAAAGATATTGTATATATTTTGTATTGGAGTAAGTTGACATGGACATGTTTAATGTTTCTGGCGTTGGGAAATTTTAGATATTGTCAACATTGATGATATTAATAGTTTAAATAACATGCAACAATATATTTAGTTTTATCTATGTGGATAAAAAAATTACTCATAACATAATGTTGATTATCAATGAAAAACTAGGGTATAATGTTTATAAAGGAAAAGAAGAGTTAAGTGATATCAGAATAAAGTTGACCAAAAAGATAATATTTTTAAAATGAAAAAGTTTTAATATGTGTATTGATAGAATATAAATATTGTTTTTTTTGTTGCTTTTGTTGAAGATAATTGAAGGATATTAGAGTGAAATTTTGGTAATGTGTATTTGGCGTTTAGTATAGTTATATATAGCTGTTGTTTTAGACATTTTTATTAATCTCAATACTTTAAGCAAAACAAAAAGTATGCAAGAAAACATATTTATTGCTTTCAAGAAATTATGTAGACTAGAGTGTTTGAGTATTTTTATTTATATTTATATAAATAAAAATATGGCAAAATAAAAAACTACTTGCTTCTTTTACTTCTATTGGCTATATTGGCTAACTTTTTAAATCCTTATGACTCTGTATTTTCAAAAGATTTGCAAAATACAGTTAACAAATTTTCAAAAACTACTGAGCTCGAGTTGTTTTATATTACGATGTGAAAAGTTGAAAAAACTAGTGAATAGAATAGTAATAATTAATAGTTATAAGTTATTATTAAGGGCATATTGCAAAAAATTGTCAAAAAAGTGATAATATTAGTGGGTAATTTAGAAAATTCATATGAATCATATGAATAATAAACCATAAGAGTGATGGGGGGTTGTTATGGAAAGGTGGAAATGCTCTGTATGTGGAGATATTTATGATCCTGTAGTAGGTAACGCCGATAAAGGAGTTGTTCCAGGAACGCCTTTTGAACAGTTACCTGAAGATTGGACATGCCCTGTTTGCGGTCAGCCGAAATCTGTTTTTGAAAGAGAATAGAGAGTAACGAACAATGGTGGTTTATGAAACAAATATATTTAGACAATCAGTCTAGCACAAAGCTCGATAAAAGAGTTTTTGATGTTATGAAATCGTTTTTTATTGAGTATTATGGTAACCCTCAAAGTATTTATTCTTTGGGTTGTGTATCTAAAAATATTCTTGAAACTGCAAGAAAGCAGGTTGCAGATTACATACATGCTGATGTCGGTGAGGTTATTTTTACTTCTTGTGGTACCGAGTCCAATAATTTAGCTATAAAAGGCATTTGTGAAGCGCTGAAGTCTAAAGGCAATCATATTATTGTGTCTGCTATAGAGCATTTTTCTGTTTTAAATGCTGTAAAAAAGCTTCAAAAAGTTGGTTTTGAAGTAACCTATATATCTGTTGATGAAAAAGGAAATATAAATGAAGCGGAACTTTTAAAAGCCTTGCGAAAAAGTACGATTTTGGTTTCAGTGCAGTATTCCAACACTGAAGTCGGAACTATACAAGATATAAAAAAAATAGTTTCAGCTGTTAAAAATAGCAAAGTTAATGATTTTGTTGTTTTTCATACTGATGCAGTAAGTTCAGGTGGCATGATGCCTATAGATGTAAAAGATCTTGATGTTGACGCTTTATCTCTATCGTCTTCGGTGATGTATGGACCAAAAGGAGCCGCAGTTCTTTATCTAAAAAAGGGGATACGTATTATTTCTCAGATGGATGGCGGTGTGCAGGAATATTATAAACGCGGAGGAACTGAAAATATTCCAGCTGTTGCGGGATTTGGAAAAGCTTGTGAAATAGCTAAAGAAGAAGCCGTGGCTAACAATGTGAAAATTAAAAGATTAAGAGATAAGCTTATAGAAGAACTTCCAAAGAGGATAGAATGTATTTACTTGAATGGAGCTTTAGAGAATCGTCTTGTAGGAAATGTAAATTTTTCAATTGAATTTGTTGAAGGAGAATCGTTACTTTTACTTTTAGACGCTAAGGGTATTATGGTGGCAAGTGGTTCTGCGTGCGCAAGTAAGAATCTTAAAATGTCGCATGTTTTAGATGCTATGAAAGTTGATGTTGCCATTGGACAAGGTTCAATTTTATTTACTTTGTCAAAGTATAGTACAGAAGAAGAGATAAATTATGTTCTTGAAGAGTTTCCTAAGATTGTTAAAAAACTTAGAGAAATGTCGCCTCTATATTCTTATTTTATTCAAACTGGAAAAAGAAAACACGCAGGGCCAGGTGCAGATTTTGGTGAATAATTGTT
>JAISEE010000005.1 GCA_031264325.1 Endomicrobium sp.
TTTGCGTAATATCCATTCAATGCCAACAGCTCTTTGTGGGTACCAACTTCAACGATACTTCCAGATTCAAAAACATATATTCTATCAGAGTTTATTATCGTAGATAAACGATGCGCTATAACTATTGAAGTTCTTCCTTTCATAAGTTTTTCAAGTCCTTCCTGGACCATTTTTTCAGATTTTGAATCTAAAGAACTTGTGGCTTCGTCAAGGATAAATATCGGAGCGTTTTTAAGCATAGCTCTTGCTAGAGAAACCATCTGTTTTTGTCCACCAGACAACGAATCACCTCTTTCTCCAACAATAGTATCATATCCATGCTTTTGCTTTATAATAAAATTATGAGCAGTGGCATGCTTTGCAGCTTCTATTGTCTCATTATAAGTGGCTCCAAGTCTTCCCATCAAAATATTATTTTTAATAGTATCGTCAAAAAGCGCAACATCTTGTAAAACAAAAGCTATATTCTCACGTAGAGACCTTATAGTAACGTCTTTTATATCATGACCGTCTATTTCTATATTACCATCTTTTACGTCATAAAACCTCAACAACAAATTTACCAGTGTAGATTTGCCAGATCCAGCCGCTCCAACAATAGCCACTTTCTCACCAGATTCTACTTCTAAGTTAATGTCATGCAGAATCTCAACACCAGGAACATATTCAAAATTAACTTTTTTAATTTTTATTGTTCCTTTATTTATTTTTAAATCATAAGCTTCTTGCTTATTTGAAATAACTGGCTTTCTATCCATAATTGCAAAAATACGATCTATTGCCATTATTCCCATCTGCAGTGTGGCATTTAAATTTGCTAAAGATTTCATAGGCTGGTACACCGCAACTATGGCTATTAAAAAAACAACAAAATCTCCAGTAGTAAGCGTCCCGCGTATAATTCTATATCCACCATACGCAAGAGTGGTAGCAGCTACTATACCGCCAAAAAATTCCATAAGAGGGCTCAATATGTTGCTGTTTTTGGCCATTTTAACCTCAATGTCTGCAATAATTTCAGAGTTGTCTTTAATTTTTTTTGATTCTAACTCTTCCAAATTGTAAGATTTTACCATTTTTATACTCTGAAAAGATTGCGCAAGCACTGCATACAAATTACTAAAAGAACTCTGTTGACTGTTGAAAATTTTCTTTATTTTTTTTCCAAAATAAAACATTGGATAAAAACCTATCGGAAAAAAAATAAACATTGCCACAGTCATATCAAAACTCTTCCAAAACATAAGAATAATCAAAAACACTACCGAACAAGCATCTCTAACAACTGTAGTTACACTGTTTACAATTGCGTTTCTTATGGCACCCAAATCTCCCATAAAATGTACTAAGAGACTTCCTGAATTGTTCTTACTAAAAAATTCCAAGTCCTGAACTATAATTCTGTCAAATAAATCACCTTGCAAGCATTTAGTGAAATTTGAGCCCATTTTTATCATTGTTACAGATTGTATATATTGAGCTACGCCTTTAGCGCCGAATGCAAATATTATCTGAGCAGCAGTCATAAAAAGAATATCTTTATTTTTTTCTATAAAAACTTTATCAAAAACAGGCTTGAGCAAACTAACAGACCACGCATTTAGAACTGAGTATATGCTCATAAAAAATAAAGATACTACCAAAAACTTCCATTGTGGCAACATATAAACAAGCCATAAGCGTTTTATTCTTTTAACTGTCTCTGCGTTCATATTTTTAAAAAGTTTTTCTTTTATCTTTACAGCAATGAACATCTTTCACTCTCAAAATTTTATGTTATATGATGTTATACGTAAATAAAATATAATTAAATTATATTTTAGGCTATTTTCTTTATAATTTTTAAAAACGCTCACTCTCTTAGCTTAAACTTTTCAATAATATAGATAAGTGTTCAGCATATAAACTTTCTACTTTGATCTGAATGGTTTTATTAAATTTCGAAGTTTTGAACCTTTGACCAAAAAATAGATGAGATGTTAAATATTTTTCCTACAACATCACCGTACTAAACCCTGAAAAATACAAACATTTTTATTTCTGTAAATTGCAAATTTTTCAAGATTATTTAGTTTTTTCGCATATTTCATCTTTTTCTATTTGTTCGTAAACCTCTTTGCGTAATACATTTATTTTCAGACTTTAATTCTGACTTTAACTCTATTACCATCATATAGCTATATCACTATATGATAAGCTTATAACACTTATCCATAAATTTTATTGTGAAAACAACATGAATTCATTTTTTCATAAATACAAAACCACTAAATCTAACTTTATAACAGCAATATTTAAGATAAGTGTTAAGTTCATCAACACATAAACATATATCTGTCCGTGCTAGAAAGCAAAAACTTTACAAGATTTATATGTATTTTGTATCCGTTTGGAAAATCTAATCGAGTCATGAAAAAATTTTTCATGTTTTTTATAATACCTCATTTTTCAAGTAAAACAAAACATGTTTCTTCAAAGATAATATTTTAAATAAAATTTACGTACTACTCAAAATATATTCAATTTATAATTTTGACATGTTTATTAGATCCTGATTAGTATTCATTTTATCTATAAATCATTAATCATTTTAAAAAAATATTTTATCATATCCATCCCTGCGCACACAACGCAACTTTCTCTTTTAGTATTTTTAGTATTTATTAAGATTTTGATTTTATCATATTTTAAACACAAAGACGTCATCCTTCAATGACATTCATATCTATTACACGCATCTTTTTCCATTTAGCACTTTTGTATCTGAAATAAAAAATCATAAATAAAGATATCTCATAAGTCATAGTTATAATCCACGCTGCATATACTCCCATTTTAAAAACATTTATGATTAAATACGTTGGTATTATTACAAGAGCAAATGAAAGCGTTGCAAAAACCTTCATAACAAAAGCCGTATCCCCAGCTCCCTTAATTGCAAATTGAAAAGTAAGATTTCCAGCTTCAAAAATCATATAAATTGCAAGTAGTCTTAAAAGGTTTACACTCATAGGAATAAGCTCTTCAAGTGACGTTTTGGTGTTAGTTAAAAATGGAGAAATTAGTTGTGTTGAAAACAAAAGCATCAAAACAACAGTTACAAAAACATATACGTATATACTTCTTAAAGCTGTACTTACGCTTTTCTGAGCTATAGACACCTTATTTTGTCCTAAATAGTTACCAACCATTATAGATGTTGCCACTCCTGCTCCTATTATAGGCATTGCAATTATATGATACGCACTAAAAGCTATATTGCTCGCTGTAAGTTCCAAAATACCCAATGCTCCTATAATAAGCATAAAAACTGCAAATCCCATCATGTCAAAAAAAACTGTAATACCATTTGGAAAGCCAAATTTTAGTAACCTTTTAAAAATATTTATATCAAACTTGATATGTCTTGTATTATAAATATTGTCATTTTTTTTCGATACAACAAAAAATAAATATATAAAAAACATTAATATATAGCTTATGTTGCTTGCCCATGCAGCGCCAGTTATCCCAAGCTCAGGAAAAGAAAATTTCCCAAAAATTAAACAATAGTCTAAAATTATATTGAAAGTTACACCACAAAAATTTACAAGCAAAGTTACATAAATTTTCCCACGCCCAAAGTAAAAACCAGAGAAAGCTGTAGCCGCAATAGGAAAAAATGCACCATAACAAAGCGTTTTAAAATACTTAGCTTCTTCAGCCGCTATATCGGCGGTGTGGCCGATGTTGATAAATATTTTTTCTGAAAATGGAACAAAAGCTAAAATTATAACTGCAGCTACAATGGCTAAGTAAATACTTTGCCACACTGCAGGACCTATAAAACGATACTCCTTTTTACCGTAATATTGCGCTATAAAAACATCAACATAAGCAATGGTGAACAAAAAAAGATATTCCAAAGTTGAATTAGAAAGACCTGCTGGTATAGATGCGGCATATGAGATTTGAGAATATATAGAAAGAAAAATCCTGTCTGTAAAAATTTGTACGGCTACAACATATGATGAAATAATTGAAGGAATAGCAATTTTTAAAAATTCTCCAAGTCCACCAGACGAAAAATAACTTTCTTTTATATTACTCAAAAAGAACATTTAGCCTCCTAAACTATATATTTAAATAATAACTATTAACAACAATTCTGCAATTTTATTTGAGCATAAAAGCAAATTAATATAAAATATTGCTATTTACGTACTCATACGTTAGTTTTAAACTTACAAGCACCATTATACAAAATACAAAATTAACCTACTGTGATAAATTTTAAAGTAACATTGTTTTCTTTATAGTTAATATTATGTCATTATGTCGTATTTTGTAACTTTAGCTGCATAAATTTATGTAAACTCAAGTTAATGTCTATGTTTTTATTTAATTATCAACTTTAAAAGATAAGAGTTATTAAACTTTATTATTTTCTATAAAAATGTATACTAAATATAATCTTTGCTTGGTCTTTTTCAAGACTAGAAAGAATTTTGTCTCTATTTTTTTTCTTAAATGTTAAAGATGCTAAAAATATTTTTACTCCTAAGTCTGAAAGCATACATTGGATATTGCCAAATAACACTCGATTAAAATTTACATAGGAACAACAAACATTATTTAATAATTATTTTTCTACAATAAAAAAAATTGTACTTAAAGCTACAACAATTTTTTCAATTCCGACGTCATTAACCAATATCCTATTCATAAAATACAAATCTTGGACAGATTCCTCTAAAATATTGTACTCAAGTACCTATCGATATCTATATCTCAATCTAAGAACATATGTAAATTTGACTAGCTCTGTGAAATAAGATATAATCCATTAAATAAGATTTTACTAGGGGAGGGTGAAAAATGTCTTATAGATGTATAGTTTGTGGTAAAAAGTCAATTTCTGGAAATACTATAAGCCACTCAAATAAGGCTTCTAAAAGAATTTTTAGGCCCAATCTTCAAAGCTTAAATATTATACTTGACGGCAAAAAAACTCGTGAGTATGTTTGCACTTCTTGCATTAAATCAAACAAAGTTAAAAAGGCTATATAAAAATAGAAATATAGTCTGTTAGGTAGTAATATTCCAACTTTTTTATTTTTTTGTTTAAAAATTCTATAAATTTTTTGATTGAACTTTTACAAAAACAAACTTAACTTTTTATAAAATTCACTTGCATAAATTTTAGCCTTACTGGTTTTCGATTTTATATGCCAAACTAGTTCTCATAAAATCAATTGATGCATAAGAAGAGTCTAAGTTATAAGCCTTATTAAATTAGCTCAATAGCTTTTTTGTATTTCCCAGTTAAGTCGTAAAGCGAAGCAAGATAAACATAATTTTAAAATTATTTATATTAATCTTCAAAATTTTATATTTGAAATAGGATAGTTTGCTAAAATCATTTTTAAAAAAGATATAGAATTAAAATTTGAAAAACATTTCAAATTTTAATTCTATATTACTTTGAAAATTTTCAAAAGACAATACCTGCACAATATAAAGATCCTGTCGTAGATCCCACAAGCTTGTGCACCTACATACAACTTAAATTATAGAAACTCCGCTCTTTCTAAAACGCCCTCAAAACGCCTATATGTGCAAATCCTCTTGCCTCTCCTTTTAAAATTAAAAAATTTTCGGTAGTTTTTTTCAACAGACATAGCTTTCAGCCAAAAAACATTTACAAAAAGTTTCCTCACTAAAGCACCATGTGCTTCAATAAACAAGACGCAAGCTTAAAATAATACGATGAAATCAAGATGACTCTTATTATAATCTTGAGATTATAATAGTTTTTGTTTAAATTTCTTATCAATTCAAATACCATCTTCACCATAATGCTTTTTCCCCAAATAATTTAGTGTCTATCGCACGTTTTATCTAAAAATTGTATTCCAAAAAAAACGACTTGCTAATGTTTAATCTTATTTCTCTTTCGGCTTTTGCTATTGACAAAAGAGACTGTCTTATTTTTACTCTGCCTTTGTTATTTATTGTAAGTAAAATCCTTCATCAAAGATAGGAATATTTGCATTTAAAATATACCAGTTGAAGATATAGATATTATCTAAAATTTTTGTTCCTAATCATTCTTGAGCAACAACAAAGCCTTATCTTTGGAAATTTTTAAAGAGAAGGCAAATTAAGAGAGACAGGGGGGCTGGGAGTCTAATTTTTCTTGAGTCTGTGGTAATTTTATCTCTTGTTTAAAACTAATACATCAAAATAAACATTTATCAAAATCTAACTGTTTGACTTTTGGAGTATCTTTACCTGAAACTCTAACGATAGAACTAGTATCTTCCAATAATGGCAAATAAATTAAAATCTCTTTGTAAAAGTTTAACTGTTCCTTTATGCATTTTTCAACTTTTTGATATTTTCCGAAAAAAGTTACATCGTATCAAATCCAACTGATCTAAACGTTGCAAGCACCTATCTCCAAAAATTCTTTATAATATAAGCATTCATTGAAGTTAATTTTACATTATTTATTACTTTAATAATGTGTCTCTTTCATTTTCCATTTTCTCTTTATTTATTTTGTAAACTTGTTAGCGACTTTTATTCTTTCGACGTCGTAAATATTTAACCAAACTGAAAGCTCTAGCAGAATAACGCAGAGTTTGACTTTCGTGAAGCAAAAAAAAGAATATGAGCTTGCAAAGTAGAGTCTGAAACAAACACAGAAATACTATTATTAAAATGGAAACAATTTAAATTAAAATCAAAATTAGAAAAATATAAAACTTAGATTCAATAATTTTTTGATTGACAAGTTCAACACCTTAAGCAACTTCTAATATCTCAATATTAGAAGCAAATTTTTTTGTATACTTGCAGTTTCTGTCAAAATTTTTTTATAACTTGTTGCGATTGAACTAACAACGAAAAAACAAATACAAACCATTAAAGCAAAAATGCAAACTTTTTTCACTCTAATTTTCGTTTAATATTATCTATTTGTTTTACAATAGACTTCTTTGAAGTTGAGCTGTAAGAAACTTTCATGTCAATAATACGCTTAACGTCTAAATATTTAAAAACATTTTTTTTAAATATTGGCGAAAATTTGTTAAATTCGCAAATGGAAAGATCTTTTAAAGCTTTGGAATGTTTTTTACAATATAAAACAATATCTCTAACTATACTGTGAGCTGTTCTGAAAGGCACATTACTTCTTGCAAGATAATCAGCTATCTCGGTAGCAGCTATGAAGCCTTTTTCAGTACTTTTTAAAGTATTTTTTTTAACAAACTTTAAGCTTGCAATCATATCGTTCATCACCTCAAGGCACATTTTTACATTGTCAAAAGCATCAAAAACTGGAGGTTTATCTTCTTGCAAATCTCTATTATAAGCCAAAGGCAGAGATTTTATAATAGTAAAAAGAGCTGTTAAGTCTCCAAAAATTCTTCCAGATTTTCCTCTTATCACTTCAGCACAATCTGGATTTCTTTTTTGCGGCATAATAGAAGAACCTGAAGTAAATTTATCATTTATGCTTATATAGTCAAATTCTGGATTCATCCATAAGATTATTTCCTCACAAAATCTTGTCAAGTGCAGAGATATAATAGACATGCAAAAAATAAACTCTATCGCAAAATCTCTATCGCTAACACCGTCCAAAGAATTTTCACTTATATTTTTGAATCCTAAAAGTTTTGCTGTATAAAATCTGTCAATTTTAAAAGATGTTCCAGCTAAAGCTGCACTTCCCAAAGGTAAAAAATCAACCCTTTTATAACAATCGTCCAACCTTTCCTTGTCTCTTTGAAACATATGAACATAGGCAAGAATATGATGAGCAGCTAAAATAGGTTGAGCCGGTTGCAAATGCGTAAATCCTGGCATAATAACATCTATGTTATCATTTGCTTTCTTTACAAGTGTTTTTTGAAAATCGTTCAGTAAATTTTCAATTGTTCTTGTTGCATCTTTAATATAAAGTCTTAAATCTGTAGCAACTTGATCGTTTCTACTTCTGGCAGTATGCATTTTACCACCAACAGCCCCTATTCTACGTATAAGCTCCTTTTCAACCGCAAAATGTATATCTTCTTCTTTTGGAATTTTCCAACCTTTTTTTAAATCTTTTAATATAGACACAAGACCTGCAACAATTTTTTTACCTTCGTAAAAATTTATAATCCTTGTCTTTACAAGCATTTTGACGTGAGCTATAGAACCTATTATGTCAACTTTTGCAAGTCGTCCATCAAAAGAAAAAGATCCAATAAATTGTTTAAAATTTTTCATCACAAATCCTTATTTATAATTAATTATATAACTAAATTAACAAATTTAGTGTTTTATTATTTTGTAAATTTTACGTCGTCATTATAATAATGTTTTATTTATTTCACTTTAGTTGCAATATATAATGTTGAGCATCACATCTACCTATCAGTTACGAGTAATATTTGACTTCTGGGTAATTGTTTAAAATATCTAATAATTCCCTTTATCTATAAAGAACTCTTATCGTGTAAAGCGATATTAACTTTTTTCAAAACTATTAATCAAAATATTAACAGATATTTTTACTTTATTCATAATAACTAAACAACAAACTAGTTTTGTATATTTGACGCTTATGTTTTTAAATAGATAAAAGTATTTTTTTGTAAATAAAAAAACAAAACTTCCTGTTCACCGTAAAGCTCTATTGTCCTTTATATTAAGTTAAGTAAGCTTTAAAGTACTGTTAATAGTAAGTGAATTATTTAACTATATAACTAATTATTTTGTTTTATATTTTCAGCTTCAGATATTTATAATTATCATATATTACAACAATATAGTCAGCTTACAAAGGCTTACCTTCAATCAAGAAAAGCATATTTTAGATAAACTTTTAATATGATAAATAATTTTCACCTACTTATACTTCATTTTTTTAAATGATTATTCATACATATTTTTCATTTCCATTTTTTAGATATCTTTTTTTACATTTATTTCTTACTATTATATATCATAAATCTATACCAAATAGTTTGTCTTGTACTCTGTTCTTAAAAAATATTTTTTAAGAACAGAGTACAAGAGTATAATCAATACTTTTTACATCATTTTATATATACAGATAGTATTTTAAATTAATAAGGTAGAATCTTTAACAAAAATTTCATTTCAACTAAAAGTTATTTTGTTTTTTTACACCATATATAAATGCTTAAAATGCAAAAATACATTTTTTCAATTAATATGTTTGACCATTTCACTTCCCTTTGCCATATAAATACCGATTCATCAAAATAGTCAAGCAAGTAGTTATAATGCTTATTTAAACAAATATCCTCTATCAAGCCTATGTTAAAACTTTTTTAAAACTAAAATAATAACTGTTTGAACCTATTTATATGATTTAAATATTTACTGTTAAAAATTTTTTATTGAAAAATAATCACGACAAAATCTCTTTGAGAAGGCTTTTTAATACTCTGAAATATGGCTGATTACTTGATTATGAGGTTATAGCTAATCATAATTATTATAAAAACTGTTATTTAAAACTGTTTCTACTATTTTACCATATCCAAATATTTATTTTTTTTCTTGTTGTTCTATTCCAATCAAAAAATATAAAAAAAATTTTTAAGAATCAAAGTGTCAACTTATTTTGACGACATTTTATTTTCACATACCCGGTTGGTTTATAGAGTACAAATGAATAAATCCTCCAAGGATGCTTTATCGGACTATACATATTCTGCTATAGTGACCAAATTTCTTCAATATCTAACTCTTTTTTATAATGACCAAAACTATATTGTTGATAAATTTTACCATTGATTTTCACGAGTATACAAATTTATATTTATTTATAAACACGACTATTGATTCTTTGTTTTAGGTATAGGTTCAAATATATTTTATCGAAAATGCAAACTCGCTATACCACAAAGTCTGAAATTTTAAATTTTTTATATACACGCCTTGATAACTTGATAAATCATTAAATCAAATTTAAATATAGTAGTATTATTACCCAAAGTTTAAATCAAATAACATAATTTTTGCAAACATACGCTTATACTAAGTTTTCGGATGACGAATATCTTTTCCATGAACCATAAAAATTACATCTTCGCAAATATTTGTCGCATGATCACCAAGCCTTTCTATACTTTTAGCTATAAACATCATGTCAGTAACATGTTGAACAACAGTATTAGAGTTTGGAGAAACAATTAAGACTGTTTTCAATTCATTTATAATAGTATCTCTCAAAGCATCTACTTCATTATCCTTAGACAAAACAGACATAGCAAGCTCAGAATCATTCGTATTAAAAGCTTTTATACAGTCTATAATCATATTTTGAACAATTTTTATCATTTTTGGAATATTTACAAGAGGTTTAATCTCTGAGTATTTTATTAAATCCAAAAACATCTTGGCTATATTTAATGATTCATCTCCCATTCTTTCTAAGTCGCTGTTAATTCTCATTGCAGAAGTTATAAATCTCAAATCAGCTCCTACAGGTTGATTTAAAGCTATAAGTTTTAAACATTTATCGTCAATAATTATCTCCTGAATGTTGACTTCTTTCTCAAGAAAAAAAACCGTATCTATTTGATTAGGATCTTTGTAAACAAGTTCATCCGTCACTACTTGTATCATTTTTTGAATAAGTCCTGCCATATCAAGGAGCTGATTTTGTAAATCGTTCATTTCAACATCAAAACGTCGCATGTCAATCCCCCCTCTACTTTTTAACCAAATCTACCACTGACATAGTCACTAGTTTTTTTTTCTGACGGATTGGTAAATATTTTTTCAGTTTTATCAAATTCTATAAGCTTTCCCATAAGCATAAAAGCCGTATCTTGAGAAATTCTGGCGGCTTGTTGCATATTATGCGTTACTATTACTATTGTATACTTTTCTTTAAGGCTAGTAATCAACTCTTCAATATTTCTTGTGGCAACAGGATCAAGAGATGAGCACGGCTCGTCAAGAAGAATAATATATGGAGCGATAGCTATAGCTCTTGCTATACAAAGCCTTTGCTGTTGCTCTAAAGTCAAAGATAATGCCGATTTGTGAAGCTTGTCTTTTATATTATCCCACAATAAAACAGCTTTTAAACTTTTTTCTATCGTTTCATTTATAATATTTTTATCCGAAGCTACTCTGTTTATTTTAAGACCAAAAGCTACATTTTCATGAATTGAGATTGGAAAAGGATTTGGTCTTTGAAAAACCATTCCTACATTTTTTCTTAAAGCATCCACGTCAGTGTCTTCATCGTAAATATTATGTCCGAAAATATTTATTGCTCCTAAAGTATGAACATCATCTATTGTATCGTTAATTCTGTTTATAGATCTTAACAGAGTAGATTTGCCACAACCGGATGGCCCTATCATGGCAGTCACACGTCTTTCTTCAATATTTATATTTATATCTTTAAGTGCATGAAAGTCAGAATAATACAGATTAAACTTTTTTATTTCTATTATAGACACAATAAAGCTTCCTAATCTTTACAAATTTGGTTCTCCAGAAATTAAAACTGCATATTTTTCAAAATATTTAAAGCAAGTTCCAGAGCGTCTCTTCCTTGCTCTCCAGAAACAGCAGAATTTTTACCTTCAGATACATTTCTCAAAAAGTTGTCTAATTCATAAAATAAAGGTTCATTTGACGGAAGCTTAGGTTTTTTTACGCCTATATCAAAAAGTGACGTAATTTTCTCTTTTCCTTTTTTTTTAGTATAAACTTTAAGGATCTTTCCAGCATAATCTATTGAAATATAGCTGTCAGATTGAAATGCTCTTATCTTTCTATATTTTTTCATTGAAACTCTGCTAGCTGAAACATCTGCTACACAGCCATTAGCATATCTTAATCTAACTTTAGCAATATCTTCAGTATTTGAAAAAATTTTAGCTCCGTGAGCCTCCAAAGAAACAACTTTATCTTTTATAAAATAAAAAAGTATATCCAAATCATGTATCATTAAATCCAAAATCACACCTATGTGATTTGTTCTTGGATCATACGGACCAAGTCTGTTAACTTCAATAAACTTGAGATTGTTGATAAATGGAGCGGCAGCTATGATTGCAGGATTAAACCTTTCAACATGGCCAACTTGTAAAATTAAATTTTTAAGCTTTGCTATTTTTATAAGTTCTTCTGCTTCAGCAATACTTAAAGTAAAAGGTTTTTCAACTAGACAATGAATATTGTTTTGTAAAAGAGGTTTTGCAACTCGATAATGATATACAGTTGGAACTGAAATAACTACAGCATCAACCTTTCCAATAAGATCATTAAAATTCGTTAAATAATTTGTTTTGTTTATTTTTGATATTTTTACAGCTCGTTCAACATCAATATCTACAACAAATTCAAGCTTTGAATCAGGATGTTGTCCCAAAATTCTAGCATGATGTTGTCCAAGAGAACCGATTCCAATTACAGCTACTCTTATACTCATTTTCTATAGCCTTTTACAATTTTAATTATTTTTTCAACTTCCACGCCCGAAAGAGACGGATGGACAGGAAGCGACATAACTTCCATCACGGCTTTTTCTGCTTCTTTACAAAGACCAGTTTTATATCCCAGACCCTTATAAAAAGGCTGTTTGTATATTACGCAAGGATAGTAAATTTTACTCTCTACGCCTTTATTTGAAAGATACTTCATAAAAGATTTTCTTTCTTTATCTTTATCTTTATCTTTATAAAAAACCCTCACAACATATTGATGAAAAACATGTCTGTAATTTTCAGAAACAAGTGGAAGTTTAAAAAAATCTAAATTTTTAAAAGCTTCATTATACTTTTTTGCATTCGCTATTCTTTTTGCAATCCAATTTTCAAGCTGCTCAAGTTGGGCTATACCTATAGCAGCCGCTAAATTTGTAAGTCTAAAATTGTATCCTAAAATCATATGCATAGAATGACCTTCTCTTCCGTGATTTATAACTTGTCTTCCATATTTATTGGCTTTCACATTATTTGTAAGAATCATCCCGCCTTCACCAGTCATCATGTTTTTTGTGGCGTAAAATGAAAACACCCCAACATCACCAAATGTTCCAACTTTTTTCTTTTTAAATTCAGCTCCGTGAGCTTGACAAGCGTCTTCTATAAGTTTAAATTTATACTTCTTTTTCAATTTAAGCATGGCGTCCATATCGCATGGAAGTCCGTATAAATGTACTATTAAAACAGCTTTGACATCTTTTTCTTTTTTTAACGCCTCTTCAAGCCTCACGGGGTCTATATTGAAAGTTTGTGGATCAATATCTACAAAAATCGGTATTGCTCCACAAAAAAGGATTGAATTAGCAGTAGCTATAAAAGTTAAAGGCGTAGTAATTACTTTATCTCCAGATTTAATACCAAGCATCAAAAGTGCTGTATGAAGCGACATAGTTCCATTAGCAGTAGCTATACCGAAATCTGCACCGCAATATTTAGCAAAAGATTGCTCAAACTGAGTCACATATTTACCGCTTGCTAAAATTTTTGAACCTAAAACGTCATTTATTAATCGTCTTTCTCTATATCCAATAATTGGACAGGTCATATTTATCATTTTACCTCTGTTATTTTATATTCCAATTATAGTAACGCCAAAATTTTTTGCTTTTTCTATTGCTTCATCTTTATCCAAAATCAAAGTAACATTGGATTCTATTGCCATCGCCCTTACTTTATTTTCTTTTAAATTGTCAATAGTGTTAAGCCCTATAACCGGCACGTCAAATCTGAAATCTTGATTTGACTTTGCGACTTTAATAACAATAGAATCTTTGCCCCCAAGATCATAGGCTCTTTTTATACATTCATCCGTTCCTTCTACAGACTCAACTGCAAGAACAGATTTATCTTTTACAACAACAGTTTGACCTATATCTAAATCTGCAATACCTTTGGCTACTTTACATCCAAACTCTACATCTTTATTTTCATTTGAAAAAAGTTTTTTACCTACTATCAAACCTTTTGGAGCAAGCAAATGTTTTAAATATACGTGTGAGGCCATAATATGTATACCATCTTTTTCAAATTCATCGACAATTGCCTTTAAAATTGTACCTGCTTTTTTATTTATTAAACTTCTCATTACTTTAATAGCACGAAAGTCCATATTAATAGCCGAATAAATTTTAACATGCTTTACTTGACCTGCCATTATAACGGTTTTTACATTTTCATTTTTAAGAATATTTATAATATTTTGAAACTTTCCTAATGAAAGCCAATATATTTTATCACAAACTTTTTCCAAATTTTGATTGGTTTCTTCTTTTAAAGCGATACATATTACTTTATCACCACTCCTTTTTATTTCTTGTGCAACTAAAAAGGGAAATCTATTATTACCAGCTATTAAACCTATATTTTCCATATTTACTAAACCTTTATAGTAAAAAATTATACTTTATGCTTGAAGTACGTTATTGACAATGTTTCTTAGAGTTATATTTTTACCAGAATAATTATTAACACACTATAGCTATATATAAACTATATTTCAAAATTTTACAACCTAATATTTATCTGTACTTAGATTGTTTTAGATTACGATTATAGTATATGTCCCATCAAGCACATCTATTTTGGTCTGGCAATGCCTCTTTTAGAATTTTTTATAAATGTTACTATTTCTTGTACAGCTATAGATTTACTTTGTTCAAGCTCTAGCAAAGCATCTTTAAGTATTAATTTTGACATAAAAAGAATACGGTATGAACTTTTCACAGCATTAATTTCTTCAATAGGCATTTGTCTTCTTCTCATGCTTGTCAAATTCAAGCCATTTGGCACTGCCCTATATCCAGCAGACAAAACATAGGGAATTATATCCATTGTTACAGTAGCACCTGAACCTACCATAGCCCCTTTACCAATTTTTGAAAATTGAACTATCCCTACTGTAGCACTTATAAAGGTATTATCCCCAATCTCAACATGTCCTGCGGCAGCAGAACAATTTGCCATGATAACGCTATCGCCAACACGACAATCATGAGCTATGTGTGAAGAAGCCATAAAATAACAATTTTTTCCTATGATTGTTTTTTCTGTTTTTATAGATCCCCTGTTAAAAGTTACAAATTCTCTTGCCACAGTACCATCACCTACGTAAACTCTTGATGGTTCACCTTTATAACTTAAATCCTGAGGAGCTGTCCCTATAGAAGCTGAATGATAAATTTTACAATTCCTACCTATTTCTGCATATTCTATATACACATTGGATCCTATAATAGTTTCATCTCCAATCACAACATCTTTGCCTATTACCGTATAAGCACCTATATCAACATTGGTGCCTATAACGGCGGTTTTATCAATTATCACGGTCCGATGTATCATTTTTACCCCGCCTTGGTCTGGCAATGCCTCTTTTAGAATTTTTTATAAAAAATATCATATCTTTAACATATTGAGATGTCGAGTCCTTGAGTTTAGCAAGAGCACTCCCAAGAGTCAGTCTTGACATAAATAGTATTTCGTAAGCGTCTTTTATATTTTTAATTTCTGAAAGTTTTACTTTTTTTCTTTTTAAACCTACAAGATTTAAGCCAGCAAGAGTTGCTCTATCACCATGAGCTGTTACGTATGGAATAATGTCCATACTTACCATTGACCCTGCACCTATAATTGCAGAGCTTCCAATTTTACAAAATTGATGAACGCCTACTCCAGAGCTGAGTATAGCACTGTCTTCTACTTCAACATGGCCAGCAATACCTGTAGAGTAACCAATTATAACATTATTGCCTATTGTACAATCATGAGCAATATGAGCACACGCCATAATTAAGCAGTTTTTGCCTAAAACAGTCTGCCCTGCAGCAACAGTGCCTCTGTTTAAAGTAACACACTCTCTTATTATAGTGACATCTCCAATTATAACTTTAGTTTTTTCACCTTTGTACTTTAAATCCTGAGGTCGTTTACCTATTGATGAAAAATTAAAAATTTCACAGTTAAACCCTATTTCAGAATACTCAATTACAGACTGACCATGTATTTTTGTCCCGCTTTTTATAATAGTCTCTGGACCAATAACACTATATGGACCTATCTCTACACCGTCCTCTATAACAGCACTTTTGTCTATTACAGCTGTTTGATGTATCATTTTATTAACACAACCCCTATGCTAAATTAAACAAAATAACTAATTTAAAATATATGTTTTACAACGACACTTGTTATTTACTCTGCTCTTTGTCTATAATAATAAACATAAACTCTGCTTCTGTTGTCAACTTATTATCAACATAAGCTTCGCCCTTCATCTTTCCATGCCTTCTACCATCTTTGATAATTTCAACTCTTAACTCCAATAAATCTCCAGGTTTTACAGGCCTGCGAAATTTTGTTTTGTCTATAGATATAAAATACGCAAGCTTCCCCTGCATTTTAGGTCTGGATAAAAACATAACGCACGATGTTTGAGCCATAGCCTCAACTATCAAAACACCTGGCATAATCGGTGCTCCTGGAAAATGTCCTTGAAAAAAATCTTCATTGCCACTTACGCATTTATAACCTATAGCTTTGGCAGGCTGTATAGTGTTTATTTTAACTTTATCTATCATTAAAAATGGATATCTATGTGGTATATATTTTAAAACCTCTTCATGGGATAAAATTCTTTCAATTCCAGATGTTTCATAATTCACATTCATCACATCCTCCACTTCTTTATCTTATTCTATAATCGCTTCTTTTAAAAATTCTTTCAAAAAAGCAATATTGTTCTGATGCCCTGGCTTCTTGGCAATTATTTTAGCTTTTATTGGTTTGCCGGCTAAATACAAGTCTCCGATTAAGTCTAAAATTTTATGTCTTACAAATTCATTTTCATAGCGCAATGGTTCTTTGTTGTGTATACCATTCAATCCCAAAACTATAGCATTGTCCATAGAACCACCAAGCGCAAGACCATTACTTTGAAGAGCCTCAATTTCATAGTCAAAGCAAAAAGTTTTAGCAGGAGCGATATTATTTAAATAATCTTCCTTACTTATATTTTCAAAAGACATTTGTTGAAATTTTAAAAGTGGATGGTCGAAACCTATAGTACAGTCTATTTCAAATTTATCAGAAGGATAAGCCATTATTTTAGTTTTTCCTGACTCAAAATAGACAGGTTTCTTTATTACATAATACTGTTTCGGATAATCCAATTCCTTTAATCCACCCGTCATCAAAACTTCTGCTATTATTTTTGCACTACCATCAAGAATTGGAGTCTCATTGTTGTTGATTTCTATAATCAAATTATCAATACCAAAAGCCGAACAAACCGACATTATATGCTCTACTGTGTGAATTCTAACACCGTTTTTTTCTATAACACTACCTCTAACAGTAAGTCCTGAAGCCATATTTGAATAAAGAGCCTCAATTTCAGGATTGCTTTGCAAGTCAGTTCTTACAAACCTTATACCATGCCTTGCAGGAGCCGGTTTAAAAACAACAATACTTTTATTCCCAGTATGAAGACCAATGCCTTCGATAGAAACCTTTTTAAAAATAGTCGTTTGTTTTGTCATTTGAATTTATTTATCATCCAAAGCTTTTTTTATTTTTTTAAAATCAGAATACATTTCAGGAAGTTTTCTCATTAAGGCTCTTATCTTTATGCTTTGAGTCAACGGAGCCATAGGGTTTCCTCCGACAATTTCTCCATCTTTTATATTTTTAGATATTCCTGATTGGCTCGAAATTATAACATTGTTGCCTATTTTTATATGCCCTACAAGTCCCGTCTGGCCACCAATTATAACATTATTGCCTAAACATGTAGAACCGGATATTCCAACTTGTGAAATTATTATACAATTTTCACCGATTTGAACATTATGAGCCACAGTAACAAGATTGTCTATTTTTGTGCCACTCCCTATCCTTGTAACACCAACAGTTGCCTTATCAATCGCAGTATTGGAACCTATTTCAACATCATTGCCTATTTCTACTCTCCCTACTTGAGGAATTTTTTGAGTTTTGCCATCAATGGTTATAAAACCAAAACCATCCCCTCCAATAATAACTCCAGGTTGCAAAATAACTCTATCACCTATTGAAGAATTTTCTCTTATCACAACATTAGGATATATTAAACAATCGTTTCCAATCTTTACGTCTTTGCCTATGTAAACATTAGGAAAAATTTTAACATTATCTCCAACTGTAACACCATCTTCAATTACAACGTTTTGACCTATGTATGCATCTTTGCCAATTTTGGCTTTATCATGTATTGACGCTGACTGATAAACTTTTTTATTTATTAATGTCCTTTCTTTCTCTATAATAGAAAGAACTATACTATATGCATACTGAGGGTTTTTAACTTTGATTATATTTTTATTTTTAAATTGAGCAACATCACTGTCTAACCCAACAAAAATAACACCAGCTTGCGTGCTTAACGCTTCTTGTAAATATTTTAAATTTCCAAGAAAAGAAACTTCATTACTTTTTGCTTCTAAAAGACCATTTGCTCCTGTTAAAATAACATTTTTATTACCAATGAGTTCACCTGAAACAAGTGTCGCAAGTTCAAATGCTATAAATTTCATCTACCTTATCCTTTGCCATTTTTATAACCTTTACTAGCTACATCTTTA
>JAISEE010000010.1 GCA_031264325.1 Endomicrobium sp.
CTTAAATATACTTTATTTGGGTTTGAATGCGAGAAAAAAATAGCGTGGGGATTGATTGAATGCATAGGTCTTTCAGAATCTTTTTATAAAAGGCAGAGTATAAAAAGCGAAGAAAAAAAAGAAGTTGTAAAAGTTGCAAATCATACGGAAGCTGTAGAGTTGATAATTAAAGAATTGTTAGATAAAAATAAAACTATAATTTCAGATGTTAGCGAAATAGCTGTTATAGGACATAGAATAGTACATGGTGGAGACAAGTTCTCAAAACCTGTTTTAGTTACAGGCAAAGTAAAGGAAGAGCTGAAGGAGTGTTTTCTAATAGCTCCCTTACATACTCCGGCTCATTATGCAGGTATACTTGCCGTTGAAAAAATGTTACCAGGAGTGCCATCTGTTTTGGTTTTTGATACGGCTTTCCATCAAACCATGCCAGATTATGCGTACATGTACGCTCTTCCTTACGAATTTTATGAAAAAGATCGTATAAGAAGATACGGCTTTCATGGATCTTCTCACAATTATGTTTCCCAGAAAGCGGCGGTTTTGCTTGGAAAACCACTGAGTGAGTTAAAATTGATAACTGCTCATCTTGGAAATGGTAGCAGCATAACTGCAATAGAAAGTGGAAAAGTTATAGATACGTCAATGGGTTTTACGCCTTTACAGGGTGTTGTCATGGGGACAAGGTGTGGTGACATAGACCCTGCCATAGTAGCTTATCTTATAAAACAATATCCTTACTATAAAGATGCTAAAACTTTGAATGACTTAATGAATAAAAAGAGTGGATTGATGGGAGTGTCATGTCTTTCATCCGATATGAGAGACATTCTTAAAGCAGTTTCAGAAGGCAATAAAAAAGCACAACTTGCTTTTAACATGTTTGCTTATAGTATAAAAAAATATATAAGTGCTTATTATGGCATATTAAACGGTGCTGATGCTTTAATATTTACCGCTGGAATAGGAGAAAATTCTGCTATTACGAGAGAGCATGTTTGTAAAAATTTAAGCGTTTTGGGAATTGAAATAGATGTTAAAAAAAATAAAGAACATTTAGGCAAGGAAGGATTTATATCTACAAATAATTCTAAAGTAAAAGTTTTGGTTATTCCTACAAATGAAGAATTGATGATAGCAAGAGAGTCGTGTAAAATTATGGAAAGTAATAATAATTGACAAGAGGTTGCTGAACATATTAAAATGATGGAATGATAGAATTTCAATGAGAGAGTTAACAGTAAGTTTAATTGATTTTTTGAAAACGGGCATGATTGAAGTTAAAAATTATAAATATGAAGGCGATATAGGTGTAAAGATTCAAATTGCTATTTCTTTTAAAGCTTTTTTAAAGTCTTCTAAAAAATCTATATACATAAATGGAACTACAAAAGGTTTTGTTGAGCTTGAGTGTTCTCGCTGTCTTGATCTATATGAACATTTGATTGAAATTCCTATAAATACTAGTATTAAAGTAGAAAAAGGGCAGGTTGATATTGGCGAAGAAGTTCGTCAATTATTATTGCTTGAAATGCCTATGAAGCCTGTATGTAGTGAAGATTGTTTTGGAATATGTAAAACGTGCGGGAGGCATAATAAAAAAAATGATTCTTGTGACTGTTGTGACGGTTTCGATGAATCAATAAAAGAAAAATGGAAAGAATTGTTAAATAATGTTAAATAACAAAATAATAATCGAATTGGAGGAAATAAGAAAGATGCCAAATCCAAAAAGAAAGCATACCCCTCATCGTAGGGATTGTAGGAGATCGGCAAATTCAAAACTAGATGTTCCGAATGCAAGCAAATGTTTAAATTGCGGGGTGGCAAAAATGCCTCATAAAATATGCCCTGGGTGTGGTTTTTATAATGGGAAGCTTGTAGTTGTTAAAAAAGCAAAAAAAGTTGAACAGGAACAGACTCAACAAGAGGTTGGGAAAGAATGATAATTGCTCTTGATGCAATGGGTGGTGATTTTGCTCCAATTTCTACAGTTGAGGGTGCAATTTTAGCGGTAAAGGAGTCAAAACACAAGGTTTTGCTTGTCGGTCATGAAAAACTTTTAATTGAGGAAATGTTAAAGTATGCTAAACGTTATCGTTATAACGTTAATTCTCTTGATATAGAAATAGTCAATGCAACACAGATTATTTCTATGGATGATCATCCGGTTAAAGCTGTCCGTCAAAAAAAAGATTCGTCTTTATCTGTTTGTGCAAAACTTGTTGCTGATGGCAAAAGTGATGCCTTCATTTCTATGGGCAATTCCGGAGCGGTTATGACAGCTGCATTGTTCTATTTGAAGAGAATAGATGGGGTGTTGAGACCTGCTATTTCAACAATTTTTCCTACCATAGAAGGGCATTGTATAATTGCTGACATAGGCGCTAATGTTGATTGTAAACCAGAGCATCTTCTCCAATTTGGAATAATGGCAAGTTCGTTTTATGAAAAGATTACAGGTATTAAAAGACCAAAGGTAGGGCTTATTTCAATAGGCGAAGAAGATACTAAAGGTAATGAACTTACCTTAGCCGCATTTGAACTCCTCAAAAAAGCTGATATTAATTTTGTTGGGAATATTGAGGGGGGAGATATTTCTAAATCAAAGGTTGACGTAGTAATATGTGATGGTTTTGTGGGAAATATTATATTAAAATTTGGTGAAGGTCTTGCGGAAGTTCTTTTAAAACTTATCAGGATATCTTTTAAAAAACATCCTATAACTTGGGCATTTCTTCCTTTTTTATGGTCTGCTATAAAGGGTTTAAGAAAAAAAGTAAATTATAACGAAGTTGGTGGAGCACCTCTTTTGGGTGTGAATGGTGTTTGTATAGTTGGGCATGGAGCCTCTAATTGTAGGGCTGTAAAAAATGCTATTTTTACAGGTGCAAAAGCCGTTGAACATAACCTTATCAAAGATATAAAGGAAGCTATAGCAAAATCAAAAATAGATTGATAATAAAGGTCAATATAATAAATGAACAAAAAAATTGGTGTAAAGATTTTAGGTACAGGTTCATATTTTCCTAAAAAAGTTCTTACTAACGTTGACTTAGAAAAGATAGTTGATACTTCTGATGAGTGGATACGCACAAGAACCGGAATTAAAGAGAGGCGAATTTGTAAAGAAAATGAAATTACTTCAGACCTTGCTTATTTAGCTTCTTTGGAAGCTTTAAAGTCTTCAAATATTTCTCAAGAACAAATAGATTTAATAATTGTAGCTACAATTACACCTGATATGTTTTTTCCATCTACAGCATGTTTCTTGCAGAAAAAATTAGGGCTTAATTTTGCACCGGCTTTTGATTTGTCTGCAGCTTGTAGTGGTTTTATTTATGGTATTGCAACGGCAAGAGCGTTTATAGAGTCAGGTTTATATAAGACTGTTTTATTAGTTGGCGCGGAAACCCTATCTAAAATTACGGATTGGACTGATAGAAATACTTGTGTATTGTTTGGAGATGGTGGGGGTGCGATGTTATTATCGGCTTCTGAAAAAAATGATAATATTTTGTCAACATATTTAGGCGCGGATGGAGCTTATTCGGATTTACTTTTTATACATGGAGGAGGTTCTGCCATGCCTGCTACTATAGAAACTGTTAATCAAAAGCTTCATACAATGAAAATGCGAGGCAGAGATGTTTTTAAAGCAGCCGTACCGAAGATGGCTTTAGCTGCACAGAAAGCTCTTGAGCTTTCAGGTAAAAAAATGGATGATATAAATCTTTTTATTCCTCATCAGGCAAACATGAGAATAATTGAAGCCGTGGCCAAAAAACTTGATATTTCAATGGACAGAGTTTTTGTAAATATACACAAAACAGGAAATATTTCATCGGCTACTACTATAACGGCTTTAGATGAAGCTATAAAAATAGGTAGAGTTAAAAGCGGAGATCTAGTTGAAGTGGTTGCGTTTGGCGGTGGATTTACTTGGGGTGCTTCTGTAATTAGGATTTAAGATTTTAGAGTTTTAAGGGAATATAATATGTTAAAAATAGCGTTGATGTTTCCTGGACAAGGGTCTCAAAGTGTTGGAATGGGAAAAGATCTTTATGAAAAATACCCGAAAGCCAAGGAGATAATAGATTTAGGTGGCGATGAACTTAAAAAAATTATTTTCGAAGGACCTCAAGAAACTTTGACTTTTACAAGATATGCTCAGCCTGCCATTTTTACTGTAAGTATAGCGGCTTTTGAAGTTTTTAAAGAATTCTATGATTTTAAAAACATTGAGTTTATCGCCGCCGGTCACTCTTTAGGTGAATATTCAGCTTTATGCGCTGCGGGATTTTTTGAATTTAAAGATGGTTTGTCAATGGTAAAAGCCAGAGGTGAATTTATGCAGAAAGCCTCTGAGTCGCATCCTGGAATTATGGTTGCAATTATTGGGCTTGACTCATTTGTTGTTGAAGATATATGCAAACAATCCTCAATGTATGGAGTATGTGAAGTTGTAAATTTTAATGCTCCTGGCCAAGTTGTTATAGCCGGTGTTATTGCGGCAGTAAACAGAGCTGTGGAACTTGCATCTATTGCACATGCTACAAAGACAGTAGTTTTAAATGTTTCAGGGCCTTTTCACTCGTCTCTTATGTCTTCTGCTTCAAATAATATGGCAAAAGAATTAGAGAAATACGACTTCAATACTCCGAAATTTAGCGTGTGTGTCAATTGTGATGCTTCTTTAATTACAACTGCGAAGGTAAAAGAAAAGCTTGCCAGACAAATTAAGTCTTCAGTAAAATGGGATGAAAGTGTTAAGACTATAATTTCTTTAGGTTTTGATAAGTTTATAGAAATTGGACCTGGAAAACTTTTATCGGGACTTTTGAGAAGAATAGATAAATCAAAAAGGGCACTAAATATAGACAATTGTATAAGTTTAGAAAAAACGTTGAAGGAGTTAAATAAATGAAACTTCAAGGAAAAACGGCGATTATTACAGGTTCAGCTCATGGAATAGGTAGGGCAATAGGTGAGCTTTTTTCATCTGAAGGGGCACAAGTTATAGTTTCTGATATAAACGCAAAACAGGCTCAAAAGGTTGCAGATGAAATAAAATTAAACTATAGAGTTGAAACTATGGCTATGATGACAAATGTAGCCAAGTTAGAAGACTGCGAATCGTTGGTAAAATCTTCTCTTGACAAATTTTCTAAAATAGATATACTAGTCAATAATGCAGGCATAGTTAAGGATAACCTCGTTTTGAGGATGAGCGAAGCCGAGTGGGATGAAGTTATAGCGGTTAATTTGAAAGGAGTATTTAATTGTATAAAAGCCGTAAGCAAACCTATGCTTAAAGCAAGACAAGGAAGAATAATAAATATAGCCTCTATTGTTGGACAGATGGGTAATGTTGGGCAGATAAATTATTCTGCTTCAAAAGGTGGTGTTATAGCTATGACGAAAACTTGTGCCAGAGAATTTGCTTCAAGAAATGTTTTAGTAAATGCCATTGCACCTGGGTTTATATGTACAGCTATAACTGATAAGTTAACTCAAGATCAAAAAGATGCATTAGCTATAAATATACCGTTGGCAAGATTCGGAGAGGTTAAGGACATAGCCAAGGCTGCGTTATTTTTTGCAAGCGACGATTCGTCTTATATAACAGGACACGTTATGGCAGTTAATGGCGGGATGTATATGTAGCTGTAGCTTAGCATGATGTGCGTTTTGTGCTGAATTGTTTATTATTATTAATTATTAAGATAAATAGTTATAAAAAGTAACAAAAAAATGTGGGAGGGCGTAAAATGGCAGATTTAGAAGAAAGAGTAAAAGAAATTGTTGTTGAGCAGTTGGGTGTTGACCCTGCTGAAGTAGTGACGAGAGCATCTTTTGTTAATGACTTAGGAGCTGATTCTTTGGATACAGTAGAGCTTGTTATGGCTTTTGAAGAAGAATTCGGTATTGAAATTCCGGATGAAGAAACTGAAAAGATTCAAACGGTAGGAAGTGCAGTTGAATATATTAAGTCGCATGTTATAAAATAATACAAGGCATAAAAATGAAAAAGAGAGTAGTTATAACTGGCGTTGGCGTTGTTACGCCTATAGGAATAGGTAATGTTGAGTTTATTAAGGCTTTGAAAGAAGGTAAGTCTGGCGTTTGTAATATAGATTCTTTTGATACGAGAGCGTACACCACACGGTTTGCTGCTATTATAAAAAATTTTGATCCTGAACAGTTTATTGAGAAAAAAAAAATAAAAAAAATGGCTAAGTTTGCGCAGTTTGGTTTTGTAGCTGCGAAAATAGCTATTGAAGATTCAGGCCTTAATCTTTCTGAAGAAGATTTATCAAGAATCGGAGTAATAACAGGTACGGGTATAGGTGGTTTAGATATAATTGAGGAACAAGAGCAATCTCTTTTAACAAAAGGTCCTAGAAGAGTGAGTCCTTTTCTTATACCCATGATAATTACTAACATACTTCCTGGTGAGATCGCAATCAGTTATGGTTTTACTGGACCCAATTATACGGTTACCAGTGCTTGTGCTTCATCAAATAATGCTATAGGGGATGCTTTAAGACTTCTTCGCAACGGTGATGCTGATGTTATAGTCTCTGGAGGATCTGAAGGAGCGATTGTTCCTTTGGGACTTGCTGGATTTTGTTCAATAAAAGCTCTTTCTCAGAGAAATGAAGATCCTCAAAAGGCATCTAGACCTTTTGATAAAAACCGTGATGGTTTTGTTATGGGTGAAGGGGCGGGTATAGTTGTTCTTGAGACTCTTGAACATGCTTTAAATAGAGATGCTAGAATATATGCAGAACTTGCGGGTTATGGCGCTTCTGATGATGCTTATCATATTACAGCTCCTGAGCCTGAAGGAAAGGCTGTTATTCTTGCTATAGAAAAAGCCATAGTTGACGCTGGTGTGTCAAAAGATGAAATTGACTATATCAATGCGCATGGAACTTCCACTGCATTAAATGATAAAACTGAAACTTTTGCAATAAAAAAAGTTTTCGGAGATAAGGCATACAAAATACCTATTTCATCTACTAAATCTATGACAGGACATCTTTTAGGCGGAGCCGCTGGGGTTGAGCTTGCGGCGACTGTTTTTAGTATGTATGAAGATTTTATACACCCTACTATAAATTACGAAACTCCAGATCCAGACTGTGATTTGGACTATGTGCCAAACAAAATGAGAAAGCAACAAATAACTTGTGCTCTTTTAAATTCGCTAGGATTTGGTGGACACAACGCGATAATAATAATAAAAAAATATGTTAAGTAAAAAATATGAATAATTTTAAGAGAATTAGAGTTGAGTACAAATTAAATAATTTTGAAATTTAAGACTGCTATAATGCATTAAAATTTTATATAGTTTATCTATATGATGACAAGAAGAATCATAGTGAGCGTGCGGAGTTTTTTTGATGATAAATATAAATAATCAGGAAGAAATTTAATTATAACCGATTATAAAAGCTAGATTCAAGAGTCAACTCAGTCAGTTTATAAGTGGTTTCTCTTGAATATAAAATAATAAAAAGAATTCAAGCTTGATCATAACAACAGAAAATGAAGTTGTTGTTTTATGTAGTTGTTTTACGTAAAAGAGAAAATTTTATATAGATAAGACATACTGGAAGTTCTAAAAAGAAAGCTTAATAATCAGCAACTGAGCAAGTCATGAAAAACATAAATATAATCTATTGATGATAAGTAGCGTTAGATGATAACAGTGTTGTGTTGAGTATATAGTTGCAGTAAATTAATAGAGGAGTTACTATGGTAATGGATTATATGTTATCTGAAGAAGAAAAGATGATGGTTGAAACTGCAAGAACTATTGCGATTGAAAAAATGAAGCCTGTTAGAGAATATTATGATGAAAAAGAAGAGTTTCCGTGGGAGATTGTAAAAGAATTTGCCAAATCCGATTTATGTGGAGTGTATATTCCAGAAGAATATGGTGGTTTCGGAAAAGGTATAATGGGGTTGGTTCTTGTAGTTGAAGAACTTTGTAAAGTCGATGGTGCAATAGCACTAGCTCTTGCCGCTACAGCACTTGGGGCTCTTCCTATTCTTATAGCCGGAAGCGAAGAACAAAAGAAAAAATATTTGCCAGATATTGCTTCAGGTAAAAAACTTGCGGCTTTTGGTTTGACTGAAGCTAATGCAGGTTCTGACGCTACTGGAATGGCAACTACGGCTGTAAAAGATGGCGATTATTATGTGTTAAACGGAACAAAGTGTTTTATAACAAACGGTGGTGATGCAGAAACATATACAGTTTTTGCTAAGACAAATTCTGCTAGAGGAGCAAGAGGAATTTCTTGTTTTATAGTTGAAAAAGGAATGTCTGGGTTTGAGTTTGGTAAAAAAGAAAAGAAAATGGGTATAAAAGCTTCTTCCACGAGAGAACTTATATTTAACAATTGTAGGGTATATAAAGATCAACTTTTAAATAAAGAAGGATATGGTTTGATGATAGCTCAAGCGACATTGGATAGATCTCGTCCTGGTGTAGCTGCTCAGGCTTTAGGTATAGCTACTGGTGCATTAGACGAAGCTGTAGATTATGCAAGGAAAAGAGTACAGTCTGGTCAATCTATAATCTCTTTTCAGGGCATACAACACATGCTTGCTGATATGGCTACGGAAGTTGAAGCTGCAAGAGCTTTGCTTTATGCTTCAGCCAGAATGATAGATGCGGGCACAGTAAAACGTACCAGCAAAGAATCTGCGATGGCTAAACTTTTTTGCTCTGAAGTGGCCATGAATGTTACAACTAACGCTGTGCAAATATTAGGTGGATATGGATATTCAAGAGAATATCCTGTTGAAAAAATGATGAGAGACGCAAAAATAACGACACTTTATGAAGGAACAAGCCAGATTCAGAAAAATGAAATTGCCCTTAATCTTATAAAGGAGTCTGTTGCTAAGACTAAATAGGTAATGATAAATCTTTGAAATAAAAATTATAAAGTGGAATAAAGGCAAAGTAATTTTATTTGTCGTGTTTCCACTTTTATATTTTTAAAGGAGTAAGAAAAATAAAAAACACAAAGAGGAAAAAATGAATATAATCGTTTGCATTAAACAAGTGCTTAATACTATGAATGTTCAAATTGATCATGAAACAGGTAGATTAAAGAGAGATGGGCTGGAATCTATAATAAATCCTTTTGACGAGTACGCTATAGAAGAAGGCGTAAGGATAAAGGAGAGAGTTGGAGGAAGAGTAACTACTATTACTATGGGACCTCCACAGGCTGAAGTTATTTTAAGAGAAGCTATAGCAAAAGGTGCGGATGAAGGTGTTTTGTTAAGTGATAGAGCTTTTAGTGGAGCTGACACTTTAGCTACTTCTTATACTTTATCAGCAGCTATAAGATTTTTAGGGAATTTTGATATAGTCGTTTGTGGCAAACAGGCTTCAGATGGGGATACTGCTCAAGTTGGGCCAGGAATTGCGGAAATGTTGGATATTCCACATGTTGCTTACGTTAAAAAAATAGAATCAATTAACGATAAAACTATAAAGGTTGAGAGAGCAATGGAAGATGGTTATGATTTGATAGAAAGTTCACTTCCTGTTCTTTTGACTGTAGCTAAAGAAATAAATAGTCCAAGGGTAGCGTCATTGAAAAGAAAAATGATAGCAAAAAAGGCTATTATTAAAGTTTTAGATGCTGCGGCAATTGGTGCTGATGTCAAAAAGACGGGTCTTAATGGATCTCCTACGCAGGTTATGAAAATATTTGTTCCACAGCAAAGAACTGGCAGAGAAAAGTTTACTGGCGAACCTAGTAAAATTGCCGCTGCTGTGGTAAAGAGACTGTTGGATTTAAGTCTTATATAAAGATAAAATTTATTTTTAGATTAAAGTTTTTTAGAAACGGAGAGTTTAAATGGCAAATAGTGTAATAAACGTATTAAATGATAAATGTGTTGGTTGTGGACAGTGTGCAATGGCATGTTCTTTTGGTTCTATCTCAATGGTTGAAAGATTTGAACATCCAAAAAAGTTTAAGTTGGCTGTTATAGATTTAAATAAATGTGTCTATTGTGGAACTTGTTTTCAAACTTGTAAGTTTAACTCTATAGAGATTAAAAAAGACGTTTCTCGATATGATATTGATAAAAGCGAATATAAAGGCGTGTGGGTTTATGCTGAACAAAGACACGGCAAAATCGCTGACGTTGTTTATGAACTTTTAAGCGAAGGTAAGAGGCTTTCTAAAAAATTAGAAACTATTCTAAGTGCTGTTTTGATTGGGGACAACATAAAATTAAAATCTCAGGATTTAATAAATAGAGGAGCAGAAAAAGTTTACATTTGCGATGATCCTGTTTTCGTTGAGTTTCAGGATGATATTTATACTAGTGTATTAACTCAGCTTATAAAGAAAGAAAAACCAGAAATTATTTTGATGGGTGCTACAAATATAGGACGTTCTTTTGCTTCAAGGGTGGCGGCAAGAGTGCATACTGGTCTTACTGCGGATTGTACATCTTTGGAAATTGATCTAGAAACAAGAAATTTTCAACAGACAAGACCTGCTTTTGGTGGAAATATTATGGCTACCATTTTAACACCATATCATCGTCCTCAAATGTGCACAGTAAGGCACAAAGTTTTTAAAGAGGCAAAAGTTGAAAGTGGGAGAAAAGGCGAGATTGTTGACTGTAAAATTGATATTGCAACTTTAGTAAACAGGACAAAGTTTTTAGGCTTTATAAAAGATGAAGGCTCTAGTGTTAATAATAATATTAGTGATACTGACATTATTGTAGCCGGGGGAAGAGGTGTTGGTAAATTTGAAGGTTTTAAACTTCTTAAGGATTTGGCTGGACTTTTCGGTGGGGCAGTAGGTGCTTCAAAAGCAGCAGTGGATTCTGAGTGGGTATCGTACTCGCATCAAGTAGGCCAAACGGGCAAGACGGTTACTCCGAAGGTTTATATAGCGTGTGGAATATCTGGTCAAATACATCATACTGTCGGTATGAATTCTTCTGATATTATAATAGCGATAAATAAAGATGCATCTTGTCCTATGATGCAGATTGCAACGTATGCACTGGAAGGTGATTTATATGAAATAATTCCTAGCATAATAAAAGAGATAAAGTCTATAAGATGTAACTAGATGTAATTAAATATTTTATTAATTCAAACTGAACATGAACATGTATTTTTGTTTTTATGTTTCGGTTTGTGTGAGGTATAACATTAAGGGTCATTAAAAGTAAAGATAGTTTTTGTGGATAAACCCAATAGGAGATGTAAAATGCTAAAAAAAGCAATGGGTGTTAAGTTGGATCATAATAAAAGTCAGACATTAGTAGTAGATACCCCTAAAGCTCTTAATACTCTTTTGGAATATGCAAAAAGGTCGCAGGAAATTTATTCAAATTTTACGCAGGATCAAGTTGATAAAATTTTCAAAGCAGTAGCTATTGCAGCTAATCAAGCAAGAATTCCTTTGGCAAAAATGACAGTTGAAGAAACTGGCATGGGGGTAGTTGAGGATAAAGTTATAAAAAATCATTTTGCTTCTGAATATATTTACAATAAACATAAAGACGCACGTACTTGTGGGTTTATAAGCGAAGACAAAGCCAATGGAATTAAAATAGTTGCTGATCCTATTGGAGTTATCGCAGGCATAGTACCTATTACAAATCCTACTTCTACTGCAATATTTAAATCTTTAATAACCTTGAAGACGAGAAATGGAATTATTTTTTCTCCTCACCCTAGAGCGAAAAAAGCTACGATAACTGCAGCTAAAATTATTCTTGAAGCTGCTGTTAAGGCAGGTGCCCCTGAGCATATAATAGGCTGGATAGACGTTCCGTCATTGGAACTTACAAATTTACTCATGACTCATAAAGATATAGCTACAATACTTGCTACAGGTGGCCCAGGAATGGTCAAAGCCGCTTATTCTTCTGGTAAACCGGCTTTAGGCGTAGGCGCCGGGAATACTCCTGCAGTTATTGACGAAACTGCAAATATTCAGATGGCTGTATCTTCAATTCTTATGTCAAAAACTTTTGACAATGGTATGATTTGTGCTTCAGAACAATCAATAATAATTGTTAAAGAAATTTATGATACGGTTATAAAAGAATTGACGTTCCGTGGAGCTTACATATTGAAAAAACAAGAAAAATATAAAGTTGCAGAAGTTATAATTATTGATGGAAAGCTTAATGTAGATATTGTGGGACAACCGGCTTGCAGAATAGCTGAAATAGCAGGTGTGAAAGTTCCAAAAGATACTAAAATTATTGCAGGTGAAATCAGCGAAATCTCTTTGGAAGAAGGATTTGCTCATGAAAAACTATCTCCTGTAATTGCTATATATAAAGCTAGTAATTTTGAAGATGCGGTTGAAAAAGCTTATCAGCTTGTAGAGCTTGGAGGTGCAGGACATACATCGGTTTTATATACAGATGAAAGAAAACAAGAAAGAATAACTTATTTTTCTAAAAAACTTCATACTGGACGTGTTTTGATTAATACCCCATCATCTCAAGGCGGAATAGGAGATTTGTTTAACTTTAAACTTGAGCCGTCATTAACGCTTGGTTGTGGTTCATGGGGAGGAAACGCTGTGAGTGAAAATATTGGCGTAAAGCATTTGCTGAACTACAAGACTGTAGCTGAGAGGCGTGAGAATATGTTGTGGTTTAGAGTTCCTCCAAAAATTTATTTTAAAAGAGGCGCTGTCGATTTGGCATTGCGTGAGCTTGAAGGCAAAAAGCGTGCATTTATAGTTACGGACAGATTTTTTTTTAATTCAGGTGTTATTTATAACATAACCAATGTTTTAGAAGAAATAAAAATTGGTTATCAAATATTTTTTGATGTCAAGCCAGATCCCACTGTGTCAATGATAAATGAAGTGTTAACTATGCTTAAAACTTACGAACCTGATGTTATTATAGCCTTTGGTGGTGGCTCTTCTATAGATGCAGCTAAGATTATGTGGTTGATGTATGAAAATCCAGATATTGATTTTAATGACATATCTATGCGTTTTATGGATATAAGAAAAAGAATTTGTAAAATTCCAGAACTTGGAACAAAAGCACAGTTAGTAGCCATACCTACTACTTCTGGAACAGGATCTGAGGTTACCCCATTTGCTGTGATTACGGAAGACTCAACTCATATTAAATACCCCATAGCTGATTATGCCTTAACGCCTAATATGGCTATTATTGATCCGAACTTTGTAGACTCAATGCCTAAGGGGCTTTGCGCTGCTTCAGGAATAGATGCTTTAACTCATGCTGTGGAAGCTTATGTTTCAGTACTTGCAACAAACTTTACAAATTCGCCTGCACTGGAAGCTGTTAAACTTGTGTTTAAATATTTGCCTCGTTCTTATTCAAAAGGGAGCGATGATCCAGTGGCAAGAGAAAAAATGCACTACGCTTCTACGTTGGCCGGTATGGCTTTTGCAAACGCATTTTTGGGGTTGTCTCACTCGTTAGCTCATAAGCTAGGTGCAGCTTTTAACATTCCTCATGGAATTTCGAACGCGTTGGTTATCAATCAGGTTATAAGGTATAATGCTACCGATAAGCCTATAAAACAGGCAACATTCCCTCAATATAAATTTCCAAATACAAAAGCAAAATATGGACAGATTGCTGATGAGCTAAGTCTTGGTGGAAAAAACGACGATGAAAAAGTAGAGTTGTTGATTAAATCTATAACGCAGCTTAAAAAAGATATTCAGATATCTCTTTCAATAAAAGAAATGGGTATTTCTGAAAAAAATTTCAACGCCAATCTTGAAACATTAGTTGAGCATGTATTTGATGATCAGTGTATTGGTACAAATCCTGTTTATCCATTGATGGATGATATCAGAGAAGTTTTTGTAAAGGCCTATAATGGTGAAGTACACTAAAGCAGGAGAAGAATGAACAATAAAAGTCAGGAAATAGGTTTTAAAAAAGAAGTATTAGAAAAAATAATAAAGGCGTTTTTTTCGAGTAATTTTGAAGAGTCTGTCCGTCGCATTCCTTTGAACATGTGTTTAAAAGGATGTGAGGTTTTTTACAGGTGTTGTATTTATAAAGAAAGGGCAGTTTTGAGAGGTAGAGTTATAGCAGGACTTGGGTTCTCTATTGAAGATGATGACGAAGCAACTGATTTGTCTGAGTATGCAAAAAAAGCACTTGAACGTGAACATGTTGATGACAAGCCTCTTACTTTTATTGAAACGGCATGCCAAGGCTGTGCTTCAAGTAGAATTTATGTTACGGACATATGCCAAGGCTGCGAGGCAAGGTCATGTAAAGTTGCATGTAAGTTTAATGCTGTAAGTATTGTAAATGGTAGATCTAAAATAGATCCAGCTAAGTGTAAA
Source organism: Endomicrobium sp. (assembly GCA_031264325.1). GTDB lineage: Bacteria > Elusimicrobiota > Endomicrobiia > Endomicrobiales > Endomicrobiaceae > Endomicrobiellum. Next base: position 14,379 of record JAISEE010000010.1, read on the forward strand.
AACTGCAAAATGTGTATATCGCTATGTCCTTATGGTGCTATAGTGAAAATAGCGGTTCCTTGTGAGGATGCTTGCCCTGTGAGTGCTATTAAAAAGAATGAAAATGGCACAGCTAAAATAGACTACAATGTTTGTATATCATGTGGTAAATGCATGATGGCATGTCCTTTTGGAGTTGTTAATGAGAAGAGTCAAATAGTTGATGTTTTGAAAAATATTAAGACTGGTAAAAAAGTTGTTGCTATGGTTGCGCCGTCTATTGTAGGTCAGTTTCAAGGTTCAATATATCAATTAAAAGCAGCTTTGAAAAAAGTAGGATTTTACGATGTATATGAAGTTGCTGAAGGATCCGATATTACCACTAAAAACGAAGCTCTTGAATTTGTAGAACGCATGGAGTCAGGGGAATCTTTTATGACCACCTCGTGTTGTGCCAGTTATAGTCAGTTTATAAAAAAACATCTGTTCGAAGTAAAGGAATTTGTGTCAACTACAAAAACACCTATGTATTACATAGCTCAAAAAGTTAAAACTGAACATCCAGAATACATTACTGTTTTTATAAGTCCTTGCGTAGCAAAAAAAAACGAGGCTTATGATTATAAAAATGTTAATTACGTTATAAGTTATGAAGAACTTGATGCTTTGTTTTCAACTAAAGATATTAAAGTTCAAGATTGCATTGAAGAGAAATTTGAGATTGAAAGTTCAAAACAGGGACGAAATTTCGGGGTTACAGGCGGAGTTGCAGGAGCTGTGGCAAAACTTTTAGAAGATAAAAAAAATTTTGTAAGGGCTTACGTTATTAACGGCCTAAATAAAGAAACAATAAAACATTTAAAGAAAATGGTTAAAGATAAAAAATGTCTTGAGGGTAACTTAGTGGAAGTAATGGGTTGCGAAGGCGGTTGTATAGGTGGAAATGCCACTATTTGTGCTTCTAGAATAGCTCAAAAAGCTATAAAGATATTGTGTGATCAAAGCAAAGACATAGAAAAAAAATAATTTTTATTTTATAAATCCACACGGTAAGAATATAAAAAATAAGAAATTTTGATATTTTTTTAAATAATAAAAAGTTAAGGTTGAGATATTATCTAGTTAGTAAAATAAAAGGTAAACATATGTTTAAAATTTTGCTTACAGGTGCGAATGGATTTGTTGGGAGCCATATTGCAGAGACATTAGTAGAAGCTAATCATAAGGTTATATGTACTATAAGACAAACGTCAAATTTAAAATGGATTAAAAATCTTCAACTTGAATATAAATATGGCGATTTATGTAATAAAAAATTTTTACAAGAAATTGTAGAAGATATAGATATTGTTATACATTGCGCAGGAATTGTCCGTGCTATGACTAAAGAAAATTATTTTAAAGAGAATGTAGAAAACACAAAAAATATTTGCAAAGCGATTTTAAAAAATAACACTAACTTAAAAAAATTTGTTTTTATTTCCTCGCAAGCCGCAATGGGAGTATTACCTGTAGGAATTATTAAAAAAGTTACAGATGTTCCGGAACCTATTTCTGACTATGGCTTAAGTAAAATAGAAGCAGAAAAAGCCTTGATAGAAGTGCTTTATGGAAAAGTTCCGTACACCATTTTTCGTCCTGCAAGTGTTTATGGACCTAGAGATAAAGATATATTCATGTTTTTTAATCTAATACATAAACATTTAAGACCTGTGACTATTAAGAAAAAATTTTTACAACTGGTTTACGTTAAAGATGTTGCAAAGTCAGTATTGCTGTGTCTTGAAAATAAAAAAACTGACAATAATGTTTATTATCTTGCAAACCCTTCTGTTTATACTTGGGAAGATATTGGAAAAATTATTTCGTACTCAGTTGGTGTTAAATCTTTACCATTATTGGTCCCTGATCTTGCTTTTAAGGCGATGGGGTTTATTATGGAAATTATTTCAAAATTAACCGGAAAACCAGTTGTGTTAAACAAGCAGAAAATTGCAGAGATACTTCAAGATTTTTGGGTTGCCGATACTTTTCCCGCTAAAACCGAATTAAACATTAAATTTACCAACCTTGAAGTTGGATCTCAAATTACATATAATTGGTATTTGAAAAATAATTGGTTTTAAATATAAAGATATAAGCGAGGAGTTTTGCAATGAGTGTAGATGTTTTTGAGAAATGTTTTGGATTTCATGTTGTTGATGACTTAAAACAAATTGGTTTCTATCCTTATTTTCATAGGGTTGAGTCCGAACAAGGACCTGAAATTATAGTTAATGGTAGTAAAAAAATAGTCATTTGCTCAAATAATTATCTTGGACTTGCAAATCATCCTAAAGTCATAGAGTCTTCAATTCTTGCAGCAAAAAAATACGGAACATCTTGCACTGGATCAAGATTTCTCAACGGAACAAATGATCTACATGAAAAAGTTGAAAGAAAGTTCGCTAAATTTGTTGGCAAAGAAGAGGCTATTCTTTTCACTACAGGACATCATTCAAATTTAGGTGCAATTTCGTGTCTTGTAGGCAAAGGCGAGATTGTAGTTATGGACAGGTTAGATCACGCTTCTATAATAGATGGTTGCCGTTTGTCTTTTGGAGAAATTGTAAGGTTTAGACATAACGATATGAAAGACTTAGAAAGACAACTTGCTAGACACAAAGACAAAGGCATATTGATTGTTGTTGATGGTGTTTTTAGTATGGAAGGGGATATTGCAAATTTGCCTGAAATTTCTAAACTTGCAAAAAAATATGGAGCTAGGCTTTTTGTCGATGAAGCACACTCTTTAGGAGTTTTAGGTAAAAATGGCACTGGGATAGGAGAATATTTTAATATGTGTAACGATATTGACGTTGTTATGGCCACAGCTTCTAAATCTTTGGCTTCAATCGGTGGATTCATAGCAAGCAATTTAAAAGTTATAAACTATATTAAACATAATGCAAGAAGTATGATTTTTACTGCAAGTCTTCCACCGGCGTGCGTGGGAGCTATTGATGCAGCGTTGGATTTAATTACTGTTGAGACTGATAGAAGAGCGAAATTGATACAGACGGCAAGTAAAATGAAAGAAGAATTTAAGGCTATGGGTTATAATGTTAATAATTCGCAGTCACCGATTATACCTTTAACCGTTGGAAGCGATTTGATTGCTTTCAAAATGTGGCGAATGCTTTTTGATGAAGGCATATTTGCTTCTCCTATTGTAACTCCTGCGGTTCCAGAAGGACAATCAATAATAAGAACAAGCTATATGTCAACACATACTGATAACCACTTGAATTTTATATTAGATAAATTTAAAAAAGTTGGCAAACATTTTGGTATAATAGCATAGTTTTAGGAAATATATAAATGATAATAGTGAAAGTTGGCAATAAAGACCAAGTAAAGCAGTTTGTTAACTTCCCTTGGAAAATTTATTCAAAAAATAGTAAGTGGGTCCCTCCATTAATTTACGATGTGAAAAGGGTTATTTCTGAAAATAAAAATCCTTTTTGGTTACATGCGAAAAGACAATTGTTTTTGGCTTATGACGATAACAATAATGTTATAGGTAGAATTGCGGCGATAATAGATTATAATTATATATCTTTCCAAGATGACAAGTGTGGTTTTTTCGGTTTTTTTGAATGTATTAACGATGTCCAAACTGCCAAGTTTCTTTTTTGTTCAGCACAAGAATGGTTAAAAGAACATGGTATTAAAAAAATGATTGGCCCTATGAATCCTTCAACAAATGGCGAATGTGGTTTTTTGTTAGAAGGCTTTGATACTTCTCCAAGCTTTATGATGCCTTACAATCATAAGTATTACTTGAATCTTATTGAGCAATCTGGTCTTAAAAAAATAAAAGAATTATATGTTTACAATATGGACGTTTCTGCGGACTTTAGACTTAAAAGGCTTGAACGTATTGTTGAAATGGTTAAAAAGAAGCTTATAGATTTAGAAATTAGGACTTTTCGGAAAGATTCTTGTTTTTATGAAGAAGATTTAAAAGCTGTTATTTCAATATATAACAGGGCTTGGGAAAAAAACTGGGGGTTTGTTCCTTGGAGCGATGAGGAATTTGCCTCTATAGCTTCAAAGTTAAAAATGATTATAGAGCCTGACATGATAGTAATTGCAAGTATAGGAGAAGAACCTGTTGGAATGCTTGTTTCTTTGCCTGATTATAATCAAGTATTAAAGAAGCTTAATGGAAAGCTTTTTCCTTTTGGAATTTTTAAATTTTTACATTATAGAAAAAAAATTGATGCTCTAAGACTTATGATTATGGGAGTTGTAAAAGAATATAGACACAAAGGTATAGAAGCAACTATGTATGAAAGAGGTTTAAAAAACGCATTGAAAATAGGATATAAACATTGTGAACTTTCGTGGGTTCTTGACGATAACATAATGACGCAGCGGACGGCAGAAATGATGAATGGTAAAGTTTATAAGAAGTATGCTATCTATGTATGGTAGTTAGTTGTTTGTTTTTTTTGGTTTTGTCAAAGTTCAAAGTTTTGTAAAGTTAAAGAAACAATAAATTGTTATAAAGCAGGATGATAATTGAAAAAAGTGTTAAGAAAAAAAGTTGCTAAGTTTGTGTCTAAAAGTTCTGTAGATAAAATTTTATCAAGTTTATACATAAGTTTATAATTATCTAAACGAAGTGGAAATAATTAATAGTGTGGTATATGTATATATTGAGTTTAATATTCTACGGATGTATTGAATTTTGAACAAGGTATTTCTGGAATTATAGGACTTATAATGGATACGGTAAGTCTTAATATATCTAAATTTTATTCGTTGGTATCTTGGAGAACAAGAGCCAAATCTACGAGAGACTCCACACAGCACGTAGGAAATTATATTTGGAGATATTTTATGCTAGGTCACAACTACAAGAATGGATAAAATTTTTTTTATTTTTGACATTTTTTCAAGAAGCTAAGACATGCGGAAAGACTTATGAAGAAGTCAAAAATGACTTTGATGACATAAAAATAAATAATGAAGAAATTAATAAAATAAAAAAAAGAATCTCTTGGATCTGTTAATCTTGCTACTCGAGAAGAATATAATGTCTTGGGGCAAAGGTATAACTTTTTGACTCAACAAGAGATAATTTAAAATTTTTTACAGAAAGTTATTTGGCGGTGGTGAAACAGATTGATGCTTATTGACAAAGATGATTTGTTTGAAAGTGATGTGTATATTTATTTATACTCAACCTCTAGGAAAAAAATTGCAGAATATTTTTTTTGTTCTAGATGAAAAAAGTTTAACAGCTGTAGTTTTATTATTTGCGTTTTTATGGTCAAATCTCGTCTTCATTTTTTATTTTGGATGATGTAGATTCCTCTTTGGATTATGTAAATGTTGGTAGATATAGCTCTCAATGTTGGTAGATAAGCTCTCTATGATTTAAGAGTTTTCATCAAATATGCAGTTTAGTTGTAATGCACAATAAGCGCACAATGGAGAAGAATACGGTATTTCGAAAATAATTTCAGTAAAGATGAAAATAAACAACGCGAAGTTGGTTCTACAAAAAAGTGACAAAGGGATTTGGGTACATGAATGAAATTAAGACTTTTAAGTTTAAATATAGAAGGCTTAATACGTGGTTTATACAAAATAGAAGAGATGTGTTAAAGTGTAGTTTCATGAGGTAAAAATGTTTTGCTGATTGATGTTTTTTTGCCATTTGAGGTGCTATTAACACTTTCAGAAGTGGAGTTTGTTGAAAAATTGAAAAGCGTAAGGACAATCAGCTACATTTGCTCGCGAATTTTCTTTTTAAAAGGTCGCATGGACAAATATAAAAATAGAAAACATTGACGTTTTCCTATAGCTAAGCTAAAAACATCACATGCCCTGATAGCTCAATTGGATAGAGCAGATCCGTCCTAAGGATAAGGTTGGAGGTTCAATTCCTCTTCAGGGCGTATTAAATTCGTAAAGTTTTTTCATTTCTTTGACAAACGATTTTATTGCTTCAATCAAAAAAATTAATAATAAAATATATTGTTAAAATTTTGGAAGATAATGATCCTAAAATAATATGTTAAGTCATAAAGGGATTGTTTTTGTTCGTTTTTGAAAATAAAAATGTTGGAAATTGTCCAAAGTCTCCTATTAAGCTATCAAAATGATATGATTGAGATTATCTATAATTTATAAAAATACTTTGTAAAAGAAAAAAAGTATAACTTTATCTTATACAAAAATTTATGATTTTTTAAG
>JAISEE010000012.1 GCA_031264325.1 Endomicrobium sp.
ATTTATTTTTATATGAAAGTTTAGCAATGGTTAGAATAGAATATTATTCAAATTAATCAGCTGAGTATAGCTTTTTTAATTTCAGATGTATAATTTGCTAACTTTGTAATTGTATTACCTTTGCGTTGTTCTATTATTTTTACAACAGCACTGCCTATTATTACACCATCTGCATATTTTGCAATCTCTTTTGCCTGAGAAGCATTTGAAATACCAAAACCAACAGCAACTGGAATATCTGTAACCTTTTTTATTTCAGATACAATCGCTCTAATATCTGTAGTTATCCTATTTCTTACACCTGTAACTCCAAGCGACGAAACAAGATATATAAATCCCTCATCTGCTTGTTTTGCTAAAAAAGATATTCTTTTTTTAGACGTTGGAGCTATCATAGTAATAATTGTTATACCATATTTTTTTGCAAAACATTTAATTTCTTCTTGCTCTTCAATGGGCATATCAGGTACGATTATTCCATCTAATTCTACTTGCTTGCATCTTTTAAAAAATTTCTCATAACCATAAAAAAATATGGGGTTTAAATATGTCATAAAAACTAAAGGAATATCAATTTTTTTTCTGACATTGGCAACTATGTCAAAAATATCATATAAATTTATATTTTTAGATAATGCCCTCACCATAGCGTTTCGTATTGTTTCCCCATCGGCAACAGGATCTGAAAATGGAATTCCAATTTCTATTAAATCAGACCCGTTTAAAGCCATCGTTAAAATATACTCTTCAGTTTTAGAAGTATCAGGATCGCCAGCAGTAAGATATGTTATTAAAGCCTTATTATTCTTAAATATTCCAGTTATTCTATTCATTTTAACTACAAACTTAATTCCTTTTTATATTCAGTTATCATTGCAGCGTCCTTATCGCCTCTGCCAGAAATACAAACAACTATTATTTCATCTTTTGACATTTTTGGAGCAAGTTGCATTGCATAGTACATTGCATGTGCAGACTCTATTGCCGGAATAATTCCTTCAATTTTTGATAAAAATTCAAATGCTTCAACTGCCTCTTTATCAGTAACAGGAATATATTCAACTCTTTTTGTATCATGTAAATAAGCATGTTCAGGGCCTATGCCAGGATAATCAAGCCCTGCTGAAATTGAATATACAGAAGCAATTTGCCCATTGTCCGTTTGGCAAAAATACGATTTCATTCCATGAAATATTCCGACTTTGCCTTTTGTAACAGCAGCAGCTGTTTCTAAGGTATCAACACCTTTACCTGCAGCCTCACAGCCTATAAGTTTAACTTCTTTATCATTTATAAAATTATAAAAAGCGCCTATAGCATTTGAACCTCCTCCGACACAAGCAATAACAACAGATGGCAACTTTGACTCTTTTTCAAATAACTGTTCTTTTATTTCTTTGCTTATAATACTTTGAAAATCTCTTACAATGTGAGGATATGGATAAGGCCCAACTGAAGAACCCAAAACATAAAATGTATCATCAATCCTACTGCTACATTCTCCCATTGTTTGGCTTACAGCATCTTTTAAAGTTTTTGTGTCAGTTTCAACAGAACTTATTTTAGCGCCCAATAGTTGCATTTTAAAAACATTTAAAGACTGCCTCTCAATATCTTTTTGACCCATAAAAATTTCACACTTCATATTAAGCAATGCAGCGACAGTAGCTGTCGCAACGCCATGCTGTCCAGCGCCTGTTTCTGCTATAACTCTCGTTTTTCCCATCTTTTTTGCAAGTAAAACCTGCCCTAAAGCATTATTTATTTTATGAGACCCCGTATGATTTAAATCCTCTCTTTTTAAATATACTTTTGCACCGTCAAGTTTTTCAGTAACATTTTTAGCATAATATAACCTGGAAGGCCTGCCTGCATATTCACTAAGTAAATGTTTAAGCTCATCATTAAATTTCTTATTATTTTTAAAATGATCATATGCTGTTTCTAATTCATTTACAACACCTATAAGCATCTCAGGTATATATTGACCACCATATATTCCAAATTTTTTCTTTGACATATAGATTTGCCTTATTTTGTATTAGAATGTTTTCTAATAATTTGTACTACTTCTTTTATCTTGTTTAAATCTTTCACTCCGTTCCTTTCAACTCCACTACTTAAATCTACACAGTAAGGATTCAGTTCTGTTAATGCATTTTCTATATTATCTTTGTTTAACCCACCTGCAAGAAAAAACGATTGCTTATATTCTTTAACCAAATTCCAATCAAAAACTTTACCACAACCTCCATATTCAAAATTAGTATACGTATCAAAAAGAACAAAATCTGCCTTTATGTTAATACTGTATATTTTTTCTTTAACTCTGATAGCTTTTATAATCGGTTGTTTTATTTTTTCTTTTAATTTAGATATATAAAACTCATCTTCATCTCCATGAAGCTGCACTAAATTAATGACACAATCTTTGCATAAACTTACAATACTTTCCATATCTGAGTTCACAAACACCCCTACTGTTTGTATTTTTTTATTAAGCAACGATTTCAATTTTGTAGCGATATTAAAATCTATTTTTCTCTTTTCTCCTGCAAAAACAAAACCTATATAATCAGGCCTTGCAATATTTACAAAATTTATATCTTCTTCTCTTTTAAGACCGCATATTTTTATTTTTACCATTGTTTTATATTTCTAAAACATTAGTTCTTTAAGTTTTAAGTTAATATTGTCAGTCTTCATTAATTCCTCACCTATCAAAACAGCATTAACATTATTTGCTCTTAGCATGTCTATATGTTCTTTTGTTTTAATGCCACTCTCTGAAACAAAAATTTTATCATTAGGCACAAGCTTGCGAAGTCTTATGCTATTATTTAAATCTAGTTCAAAATTTTTAAGATTTCTGTTGTTTACTCCTATGATTTTAACTCCAACATTTAGCGCCATGGCAAGTTCTTCTTCATCATGAACTTCAACCAAACATGATAATCCAAGCGCACTTGCTATTTCAAAAAAATCTTTTAAAACTAGATTGTCTAAAATGGTACATATCAAAAGTACTGCATCTGCACCTATAATTTTAGACTCATATATTTGATAAGAATCTATTATAAAATCTTTACGTAATACAGGAATAGTAACGATATCTTTTATTTCTTTAAGATAATCTTTTTTTCCAAAAAAAAAATCAGGCTCTGTAAGAACAGAAATTGCAGAAGCTCCAGAGTTTTGATACTCTAAAGCAATTTCTTTATAGTTAAAATTATCTGAAATTAATCCTTTTGACGGAGACGCTTTTTTTATCTCACAAATAAAATTTATTCTAGGCTTTGACAACGCTTCTTCAAATTTATAAGGTAACTTTCCTGTTATACTTAATGCTTCCCTTTTTATTGCTTCAAAAGATTTTTTACTTTTCTCTTTATTTACTCTTATCCTTGTAGCAGCAACTATTTTGTCTAAAATCATAAAACCTCTTAATTAAAACTATTGGATATTTTGATAAAGTCATTTAATTTATTTAAAGCTTTTTTACTGTCTATCATCTCTTGAGCAGTTTTTATACAGTCTCTTAGAGTTGTATTATTATAAAACATATATAAACATACGGCAGAATTTAAAACAACAGTATCTCTCTTTGCTCCATGTTCGCCGTTTAGCACACTTAGTGCAATTTTTTTATTTTTTTGTAGAGACCCTCCTATAAGTTCAGACAACTTACACCTTTTTAATCCAAACTGTTCAGGGGTGATAAAAAAACTGTTTATTTTGCCATCATTTACTTCACAAACTGTTGTAGTGTCAGACAAAGTAACTTCATCCAAACCGTCATGCCCATGCACAACCATTGCTCTTTTTACTCCAAGATTTACAAGAACATTGGCTATAGTCTCAACGAGATTTTCGTCATAAACACCTATAAGCTCATAATTCGCCCTAGCAGGATTTGCCAAAGGTCCTAAAATATTAAATATTGTTCTTATGCCTAATTCTTTTCTAACCCTAGCAACATACTTCATTGACGAATGAAATGTCTGAGCCATTAAAAAACATATACCTGTTTTTTCTAGTACCTCTTCACACTGACTAGGGGTAAGCATTATATTTACACCTAAAGCTTCAAAAAGATCAGCACTACCACATTTGCTAGATACACTTCTGTTCCCGTGTTTTGCAACCGGAATTCCAGCAGCTGCTATTACCAAAGATGATATTGATGAAATATTAAACGTTGCAAGCTCGTCCCCTCCTGTGCCTACAATATCAAGCACATCATACTCGGGACTTAACTTTTGACATTTCTCTCTCATAACCATTGCGCAAGCTGTTATCTCTTCTATTGTTTCACCTTTAAGTCTTAAAGCTGTAAGGAAAGACGCAATTTGTGCATCTGTAGCAGCGCCATCCATTATTTCATTCATAACCTGCTTTGTTTTGTCTATTGTAAAATTTTGTTTGTTTACTATTTCATATATTAATTCTGTTATCATATTTACCTCTAGCCTATATCTTTAAACTTTATAATTTAAGAAAATTTTCAATTATTGTTATTCCATTTTTTGTAAGTATTGATTCTGGATGAAACTGAACTCCATAAATATCAAAATCTTTATGCTTCACACCCATTGCTTGAGACTCTTCATCTTCAGCTATTACAAGCAAATCATCTGAAAAACTAGCTCTATCAGCAACAAGAGAGTGATATCTTGCAGCTGTAATAACAGGAGAAAGGCCCTTAAAAATAGGACTACCGTTGGCAATATGTATATTGCTTACCTTGCCATGTATCAGTTTTCGCGCATATGTAATTTTCGCTCCGAAAACTTCACATATAGCTTGATGTCCTAAACAAACTCCAAGCATAGGGACCTTGCCTTTAAAATACTCAATTGCTTCCTCGCATATACCAGCAACGTTTGGCCTTCCAGGCCCAGGAGAAATTATTAAATGTGTAAATTGCAAATTATCTATTTCCTTAACTCTCATTTCATCGTTCTTAATGACTTTAACATCTCTATTTATAGCCCCAACATATTGGTAAAGGTTATAAGAAAAACTGTCATAATTATCTACAATTAAAATCATAATTCCTCCGTTTGGGCTGCTAACTTCAATGCATTTATAATTGCTTGAGCTTTTTGACAACATTCGTTATATTCTTTTTCAGGGTTGCTATCTGCAACAATACCAGCACCAGCTTGAACATAAACTTTTCCATTCTGAAATTTTACCATTCTTATTGCAATACACATATCCATATTCCCTGTAAAATCTATGTATCCTACTGCGCCCCCATAAGTCCCACGTTTATGTTTTTCAAGCTTATTTATAATTTCACATGCAATTTTTTTAGGTGCTCCGGACAACGTTCCTGCTGGCAAAACTGCAGACAAAGCGTCTAAGTGGTCATATTCTTTTTTTATTCTTGACTTAATTACAGAGGCGATATGACTTACATGGGAAAACTTTAAAATTTTCATATGCTGAGCTATTGCCACAGAACCAAACTCACTTATTTTTCCTAAATCATTTCTTCCCAAATCTACAAGCATATTATGTTCCGCAATTTCTTTTTCATCCTTTAAAAGTTGCAATATGAGCATTTTATCTTCAAGATCATTTTTACCTCGTATGCATGTGCCTGCTAAGGCATAGTTTGTTAACTCTTCACCTTTCAATGTAACAAGCGTTTCAGGAGAAGCGCCTGCAATTTCAATATCTCCAAAACTCAAATAAAACATATATGGCGATGGGTTTATAGTCCTTAATATCCTATAAGTCTTGAGAAGGCTACCTTCAAAATCTGCTTCCGCTCTATTTGATATGACAGCTTGAAAAATATCGCCTTCAAAAATATGATGTTTTATCTTTTCAATCATTATTTTAAATTCTTCTTTACTATAAAGCATTTTAAAATCTGATTTGAGTTTTGATTTATCCTCTTTATTTAGCAATATATTTTTTATAAGCTCTTCTATTTCTTTAATTTTTTTTTCTGTTTTCTTGAACTCATTTTCAAAATTCTCCACAGGAGTGTTTACTACAATAAAAATCTTTTGCTTTAAATGATCAAAAGCCACAACAGTATCAAAAAGCATAAGATAAAAATCGTCAAATCTATCATTGTTGGAGTTTAAAATATTTACAGATTTTTCATTATATTTAAAAAAGTCATAAGAAAAATAACCGACAAAGCCTCCAGTAAATGGCGGCATATGTTCAAGTTTAGGGCTTTTATATTGAGAAATAATATTCCTCAACAATGTTGCAGGATCGTTTGTAATTATTTCTTTCTCTTCTTCAGCTTTTATAAAAATTTTATTGTCCATGCACTTAACAGTAAATTTTGGGTTATATCCGATAAAAGAATATCTACCCCAACTCTGACTGCTTCCGACACTTTCTAATAAAAAACTCTTTTTGTTTTTCTCCATAAAATTTCTGACAACTTCTACAGATGTTTTAATATCTGCAAAAATCTCTTTACATACAGGAATCACAGTGTATTTGTCAAAATACTTTTTCGCTTCTTCTAATTGAGGTTTAATCATCTCTCCTGCTCCCTTTATTAAAGACAGGCAAAACATCCGTCTAAAACATAAAATATATCAAAAGGACATTAAAATTTGTCCATAATGCCAGCCAATCTTAAATTTATATATAATATAAAAGACAAAATAATAAAAACTATAAACCTATGCTTCTTTAATTCAGAATACTATAAATATGTTTGTCGCAGGTAACAACCAAGTAACAACTATGACTGTGTCGTAGAATACTAGAGACTTAATAATCTTTGTTGATGATCATATCTCTTCTATCATGTCTATTGATAATTTACAAATGTACACTAGAGTTACAACTACATACATC
>JAISEE010000015.1 GCA_031264325.1 Endomicrobium sp.
TGCTTCTCACTGAAACAATAAATGAAATATCGAAGGCTTTGATAAAAAAAGAACAGATAATTATATTTTTAAATAGAAAAGGATATTCTCCAATAATTATTTGCGAACAATGTAAAAGTATATATAAATGTTTAAATTGTTCTATTTCTATGGTTTTTCATAAAAATCCTGATGTATTGAAATGTCATTATTGTGGTGTAATAAAAAAATTTCCAGTAACATGTCATAAATGTAATTGCAAAAAAGTAGTAGTTTTTGGTATTGGTATTCAAAGAGTTGAACAGGAACTTAAAAGTATTTTTAAATTTGCAAAAATTCTTAGACTTGATGGAGATGTCGTATATAAAAAAAATGAATATGAAAAAATATATAATAAAATAAAAAATTGTGAATATGATATATTACTTGGGACTCAAATGATAACAACTGGATTTGATTTTAAAGATGTTAATTTAGTATGTGTTATAGATGCTGATATGTCTCTTAATTATCCTGATTTTAGATCTGTTGAAAGAACATTTCAACTTATAACACAAGTTGCTGGACGAAGTGGCAGAGGTAATTCTAGAGGTACTGTAATTATTCAAACTAATAATCCAAATCATTATGCTATAAAGTGTGTTGTTAACAATGATTTTTTATCTTTTTATAATACTGAGATTAAATTTAGAGAAAAATTGTTTTATCCACCATATTGTGATATTGCAAAAATTTTGATAAAGAATAGGAATATAAAAAAAATAAACATTGAATCTGAAAAACTTTTTTGTTTATTTAATAATATTATAAAAGAATATAAATTAAATTTAAAACTTTCAGGTCCTATCTCTGCGTATGTTTTTAAATTAAATAATCTATATAGAAAAAACATAATTGTTAAAGGGAAAAAAGAAGATATATTAACAATGTTTGAATATTTTAATAATTTAAAAAAAATATCAAGTAGTTTAATAAATATAGAAATTATGCCATTGTGTTTACTGTAGAATTGTATAATAATATATAAAATTAATATATTAATAAAAAATATACATTAAAATATTTTTATAAATTCTTGACAAGATATTTTTAGTGTTATAATATAAAAAATAGGTACATATTTTTTATATTTTATATTGAAAAAACGTTTTGGGCCTGTAGCTCAGTTTGGTTAGAGCACTCGACTCATAATCGAATGGTCGTAGGTTCAAGTCCTACCAGGCCCATTAATACTGTAAACTAATCTTTATTAATATCCAAATAGCAGTTAAATATTTTGAAACATAAGCTTGTTGTTTTTTGCTTTATTCTGACAAAATAAACTAGCGAGTAAAAAAATGGAAAAATAATTTAACAATTATTTTCAGCTTTTGTTTTCTCTTGTCAATATATGTTTTAGGATATGTTTCTAGAAAATTTCATATTTTTTATTTATCAAACAAACTCAAGAGCTGAAGGGCGAGTTTTTTCTTTTTTAAATTTGTTATAATCTTTGTGTTACAAATAGTTATAGTTCAATAAGAGATCACTCGACTCATAATCGAATGGTCGTAGGTTGTTCAAAATCCTTACTATTCATGCTAAAAATTGTTTATTTCTTACATTCCAGTTTATATTTGCAAATTTTGGCGAAAATCATGGAGGGGGGTAAATGGATTTAAAGCAAGATTTGGCGTTGTTATTTGAGCTACAAGGCTATGATATAAAAGTTAGCGATATTAACAAGCAAATAAGTTTTGCGTCTAGTTTAATCGAACAAAAGAATATAACTTTAGAAGATAAAAAAACTAAATTAAACGAAGAAAAGAAAAAATATATGGATTTAGTATTATTGAAAAAAGAAAAAGAATTTTTGCTTGCTGATAGTGAAAAAACCATAGCAAAATATTTTATGGATCTTAATACAATTAAGTCTAATGATGCTTATAAAGCTTTACTTTTAAAAATAGAGAAAGTAAAAATTGATAAAAATATTATTGAAGATGAACTTTTGACGTTTATGGAAAAAGTAGATGAAGTATCTGCAAAGATTAAATCTGCTGAAAGTGAATTTAAAAAGTTTGAAGAAAATATAAGGAAAGAAATAATAGATATAAAAAATAGTACAAATAAGTTTAAGGGAGAGTCTATTGCGTTGGAAAATAAAAGAGAAGAACTCAAGTTGAGAGTCAACAAATTTGTTTTGTCTCATTATGAGAGATTAAAAGGAGGACGTGGCGGTCGCGGGATAGCTATTGTTAACGGTGAAAGTTGCGACTGTTGCGGTATGACTTTGAGAATTCAGCTTGTCATCCAAGTTCTTAAATGTCAAGAACTTGTGTTTTGTGATAATTGTTCTAGAATATTATTTAAGAGTAACGCTTTATAAAGACGGATGCGCAACCGCTTTGCAGTCTTCTAGACACACATGCAAAGAGGAAAGTCCGAACTTTAACCTTTTAAGTATGTATATCCTCCTCTTAATTAAGGTAAACGATAGCAGGTAATTCCTGTCGCTCGTGAGGGTAGAGGTGCGAACAGAGACGCTTTTCTTAGAAATTAAGATAAGTATCCTTGCAAAAGGATAAGTTTTTACGGAAACGTGAAAGGTGAAACGGCAAAATCTTTATCGGAAAGCAAAGCTGAAGTATAGCTGCTTGACTGTTAAAAGCGATTTTAACAGCAGAGAAATGGTTGCGCTTTCAAAAGAAAGAGTTTTGAAAGACAGAATTCGGTGTATAATTCGTCTTTATAAAGCGTGGAGATTTTTTTAAAGGATTAAGAATGTCAATATATTTTGGATTTATATTATCTATAATAAAATTTTATAAGTGTAATATTGGGTGATCTTAAACGTGAGCCTTAATGTTGTCCCATTTCGATATGTTTAAACTTTACTGCAGACGGGTTTTAGATTTTTTTCTTGTAGGTTTTATTTGCTAAATTTTTAAAAAACGTTTCAAAGTTTTAATAATAATAGTTGTAAATTATGTTAATTTCAATATAGATTAGGATGCAGAATAAATGTATCATACTTCTGTAATGCCATTAGAAGTATCGCAGTATCTTGTTAATAATATGAAAGGCTTATATGTTGATTGTACTTTTGGTGCTGGTGGGCATACTTTTTATTTATTGAACAAATTTGAAAAAATTAAAATAATTGCACTTGATTGGGATGAAGCCGCTTCAAATAGATTTTTTGAACTAAGAGAGGGTTTTAATGGTAAGATTGTGTTTGCAAGAGATAATTTTAGAAATATTAAAAGTGTTTTAGCTGGAATGAAAGTAAACAAAATTGATGGTATTTTGGCTGATATAGGTGTTTCTTCAAAACAGTTTGGTGATTTAAAGAGAGGCTTTTCTTTTAATTCTAACGTTCTTGATATGAGAATGGATAAGAGAAATACTTTAACAGCAAAGGAAATTATAAACTCTTATTCCAGTGATGATTTAGCTGATATTTTTTATAAATACGGAGAAGAGCGTAAGTCTAGACAAATTGCAGACGCTATTATTTTGCGTAGAAGGAGGGGAATAATAAGTACTGCTTTGGAGTTGAGAGATATAGTATGTTCTGTTAAAAGATGTGATGGAAGAATAAATCCAGCTACAAAAGTTTTTCAAGCGTTGAGAATTTTTGTAAATGATGAGCTTGGTAATTTAGAAGCATTATTATCGGATGTTCCAAAATTGTTAAATCAATATGGTAGAATAGTTTTAATTAGCTTTCACTCTTTGGAAGACAGAATTATAAAACAAGATTTTAAAAAAAATGTTTCAGACGGAATATATAAACTACTCACAAAAAAAGTGATTACAGTTTCTAAGGAAGAGGTTTATTCAAACCCAAGAAGCAGAAGTGCTAAAATAAGAGTAGCTGAGAAAGTAAGCAATGCGTAAACAACTTTACTTTGGGGTGTCATTAATTATTACGGTTTTTGTTTATCTTTGGCAACAAAATATGTCAATGAGATTGGCTTATAAAGTGAGTTTTTTGCAATCTGACTATGACAAATTAAACTCTGAGAACGATATTTTAAGATTAAAAATAAATTCAAATCTTGCTTTAGAAAAAATGGACGAAATTGCCAAAAAAAATAATCTTTTGCGACCTGATGAAAAACATATAATTTATATTGATTAGGCTCCTTAAAATGAGGAATAAAAAAAATAGAATTAATAGAAAGACTATTCTAGCATTTGTGATGCTGTTGGTCTTTTTTCTTTTATTTGCAAAGCTTATCTATTTGCAGGTATTTCTTCATGAAAAAATAAATCGCACTGTTGGAAAAATGGTTAACCATGAGGCTGTTGAAGTTCCCAAACGAGGAGATATCCTTGACGCAAAAGGAAATATATTAGCGACAAGCATAAAAAGTTATACTTGTTTCATTGATGCAAAAATGATTGAAGATTTTGAAGCATTAAAAAAAGTGTTATATGAAAATGGGATAAAAATAAAAGAAAAAAAAATATACGATTTTAAAAACATGTCTTATATTCCTATAGCTTTTAATGTCGATTCTTTTATTGTTGAAAAAATAAAAAAAACAAAACTTAAAGGCGTTGGTTTTGAAGCAAAATATATTAGACGGTACCCGCAAGGTCGGCTTTTAGCACATATACTTGGTATAACTGGTTGCGATGGTAGTGGTCTTGAAGGTATTGAGAAAATATGCAATACAAGTCTTTCAGGTGAAATTATAAAAACTAAAATAATTAGAGATGGTCGTGGGCAAATAATCCGTAATCAATTTCTCAATACTCAAGAAATTCATGGTTGTAATGTGGAGCTTACTATAGATAGAAATATACAGTTTATAGTTGAACAAGAACTTAGGAAAGCCTTTGAAATATATAAAGCTACAAAAGCTATATGTATAGTTCAGGATCCAAAAACCGGAAAAATTCTCGCTATGGTTTCTATTCCAGATTTTGACTGTTCAGATAAAATTAAAAATATAAAGAGTTTAAGAAATTCCGCAATCAGCGATTTATACGAACCTGGATCAACGTTTAAAATAATAACAATGGCGGCTGCCTTAGAAGAAGGAAAAGTAAAACTATCAGATTTACTTTATTTGGAAAGTGGTAAGTTTAGAATAGCTGGGCATACAATAAATGACGATCATAAAATAAAGGGTAGTGTCACATTATGTAGAGCTTTTGAAATGTCGTCTAATATAGGAATGGTAAAAATAGCTCAAAGATTAGGCACTGATCTTTTTTATGATTATATAAGAAAATTCGGATTCTATTCATTGACTGGCATAGATTTGCCTGGAGAAGCTAAGGGTCTTTTGATGGATGTAAAGAGATGGAATGTCTTAACTCTTCCAAATATTTCGTTTGGTCAAGGTATAGGCGTTTCTGCTCTTCAAATAATAAATGCTTTTTCGTCATTGGCAAACGATGGAGTTTTATTAAGACCTTTTGTAGTACAAAAAATAATAAAATATAATTCTGAAAAGGAAATTTTCGAAAAGAAAGAAATAAGAAGAGTTGTTTCAAAAGGGACAGCTTGTATTATGAAAAAAATGTTAAAGAATGCTGTTGACTTGGGCACTGGAAAAAGTGCGAAAATACATGGATATACGGTTGGAGGAAAAACTGGTACTGCGCAAAAGATTGACCATTCAACTAAAACTTATTCAACTAAGTATTATACTGCTTCGTTTTGTGGAATGGTTCCGGCTATGAATCCTAGGTTTGTAGCTTTAGTAATTATAGATGAACCTAAAGGAAGCAGTTATTACGCTTCGTCGGTAGCATCGCCTGTTTTTGCAAAGATTTCTAAAAGAATTGTCGAATATTTATGTATTGAAAAAGATGATATAAAGTAAAAATTAAGTTTATTTGATTTAAAAGGTATATATAAATAAAATGCTATACTTTTCTAATAATATTTGTTTGTAAAGTAAAAATTAAGGAATAATAATGCGGCTTAAAGATATACTGTCTGATAATATGAAAGTTTTTGTTTCCGACAATTTAGATGTTGAAATTTTAGGAATATCTTATGATTCAAGAACAGTTCAGAATGGATATATTTTTTTTGCTTTGACTGGACACAATACTAACGGTGGTAAATATATTAACGAAGCGATAAAAAAAGGAGCTTCTGTAATCGTAAGTCATTTAAAAGTTGAAACAGGCAAGGTTCCTCTGATTA
Organism: Endomicrobium sp.; assembly: GCA_031264325.1. Lineage (GTDB taxonomy): Bacteria > Elusimicrobiota > Endomicrobiia > Endomicrobiales > Endomicrobiaceae > Endomicrobiellum. The sequence goes on from JAISEE010000015.1 coordinate 6,134, forward strand.
TTGCTGAAGACATTTTTAGATTTATGTCTATTTTTTCGGCTAAATTTTATAATTATCCGGACAAGGAATTAAATATTATAGGTGTAACTGGCACAAATGGTAAAACTACGGTTACTTATATGATAGACAGTATATTTGCACATGTCGGTATTGATTGTGGCGTGATGGGTACGATTAGCTACAGATATAAAGATAAAGTTATAGAAGCTTCAAATACAACCCCTCAAGCTCCAGATATTTACAGGATTATGCGAGAAATGCTTAATGACGGAATTAAACATATTGCTATGGAAGTTTCTTCTCACGCGTTAAGTTTAGGAAGAGTTTGCGACATAGATTTTGACATAGTTGTTTTTACGAATTTAAGTCAAGATCATTTGGATTTTCATAAAACTATGGATAGTTATTTTGAAACTAAGTCTGTTTTATTATATTCGTTAGGAACAGGAGAAAAGAAAAATGTAAAATTCGCAATAATAAATATTGACGACAAATATGGCAAAAAATTTGTTGGCATGGATCTAAATGCTGAAAAGAAATTTTATTCTATATCAGATAAAATAGAAGCAGATTTTAAAGCCCAAAATATTAATCTTTCAAGCTCTGGCAGCAAGTTTGATTTATTATATGCCAGTAAGACTGCCAAGGTAAATATAAAACATTTTGGGCTTCATAATGTTTATAATGGTCTGGCTGCTTTAGCTGCCACTATTTGTAGCGGTATTGAGTTTCATAAAGCTATAGAGGGGCTAAATAGTGCTAGACAAGTTATAGGTAGACTTGAGCGTGTTGACACAGGGCATTTAGGGTTCGAGGTTTTTATAGATTACGCTCATACGGAAGATGCTTTGAAGAATGTCATTCAGGCGATAAAGAAAATTAAACATAAAAGAATTATTACTGTTTTTGGTTGTGGTGGTGACAGAGATAGAACAAAAAGACCTTTAATGGGGAAAGTTGCTGTTGAGATGAGTGATTTTGTTTTTGTAACATCAGATAACCCAAGGACTGAGGATCCAAATTTCATAGTTTTGGATATAGAGTCAGGTATAAAAAGAGTTTATAAGACTAACTATAAAGTTGTAGTTGAGAGAGAGGAAGCTATAAAAGAAGCTATCATAATGGCAGATAAAGGTGATATTGTTTTGTTGGCTGGCAAAGGTCATGAAACGTATCAGAGAATTGGTTTAGATAAAATTCACTTTAGCGATATTGAAGTTGCTATAAAATATATAGCATTAAAAAATCAGAAGGAAAGTATTTTAAGTGAGGCTGAGCAAGGGGAGTTTAGCTTTTAATGGAGATTTTCCAGATTAGAGATTTAGTACAAGCTATGGATGGCGAACTTATAACAGGGGATCCTAATCTTTTAGTGGATGGTGTTTCAATTGATTCAAGAACTATACATAAAGGAGAAGCATACTTTGCGATAAAAGGTAAGCGCTATGATGGACATAATTTTATAAAAGAAGTCGTTAATAAAGCAGCTTCTGTCATAGTTTATTCAAACAAGAACTTAAAGTCTTTTGCTCGTTTTTCAAAGTTTCCTGCAATGGTTAAAACTGACAACACTATTGTTGCTCTTGGAAAATTTGCAAAATATTATAGAGAAAAATTCAAAAATGTGAGTGTAGTTGGTATTACAGGCTCAAATGGAAAAACTACGACAAAAGAAATTTTGTTTTCAATTTTAAACAATAAAGGAAAAACACTTTCAAATAAAGGAAATTTTAATAACAAAATAGGACTTCCTCTTTCAGTATTTAATTTAACGTCTCAGTGTCAATATGCTATTTTTGAAATTGGTACATCACTTTATGGTGAAGTTGAAATATTGTCGAGTATTTTAATGCCAGATATAGCAGTAATTACAAATATAGGTTTTTCGCATTTAGAGGCTTTTATTTCTCCGGAAGGCGTTTTTAAAGAAAAAAAAGTTTTATTTGAAAAAGTAAAAGAAAACGGTTGTTTAGTTATAAATAATGATGATAGGTTTTTAAGAACTATAATAGATGTTGTCGGCAGACGCAAAATTATTACTTTTGGTTTGAATTGTCAAGCCGATGTAACAGCTGAAAATATAAAGTTGTTTCCTAATCAAACAGTTTTTAATATTTATTTCAATAAGGAATCTTTAGAAATTTTTATGCCTGTGTGCGCAAAATTTAATATATACAATGCTTTGTCTGCTGGTGCATGCGCATTAGGATTGGGATTATCTTTGAGAGACATAAAAGCTGGCATAGAATCATTTAGTCATCCTAAAATGCGTATGGAGGTTGTTTATGTTAAAAATGGAGGAGTATTGATAAATGATACTTATAATGCGAATCCTTCTTCAATGAGAAATTCCATAGATGCAGTATTGCAGAGTTATCCATGTAAAAATGTAAATTTGGTTTTAGCAGATATGCTTGAACTTGGCAATAAAAGCGATGAATATCATTTTGAGCTTGGAAAGTTTATTAGAGATAAAAAAATAAATTCAGTGAACCTTTTTGGGGATATTATTTTTAATACTAAAATTGGTCTTGGCGATAATAAAAATGTTTTTTATTCTAAAAGTTTGGATGAATTTTTGAACAATCTTAAAAATATTGATATTGATGAAAATTCTGTATTTTTATTTAAGGGCTCCAGAGGAATGAAATTAGAGAAAATTTTTACTAAATTTTATGATTTTTTAGAGAGGTAAAGAAGCCGCATGTTGTGTTATATTCTGTACAATTTGAGCTACATATTTACGCCTTTTAATGTTTTTCAATATATTACATTCAGGGCTGTCGGTGCTGTTTTGACGAGTATTTTTATTTGTTTTATAATAGGTCCTTGCATCATAAGAGAATTGACAAAGTTTAAAATCAAGCAAGTGGTAAGGACTGATGGCCCCTCGACTCATTTATCTAAAAAAGGAACGCCTACAGCTGGTGGTTTTATAATATTATTATCTGTTATAATATCAGCTCTTTTATGGACAAGATTAGACAATCGGTTTATTATTTGGCTTTTAATAGGATCTATTTGGTTTGGGTTTTTAGGCTTTTGCGATGATTTTTTAAAGTTAAAGAAAAGAAATACAAAAGGTCTTTCTGAAGGTCTTTCTGTCAGATGGAAACTTTTAGGACAGACTCTTTTCGCAGCGACATTTGCAATATATTTAAATTTTTTTCCTCAAAGTCAAGAGTTTGCAACTTTAGTAAATATTCCATATGTTAAAAATTTTTTTATAAATTTTTCTTTTTTATACATAGTTCTTGTTGTTGTTATTGTTGTAGGCAGTTCTAATGCTGTAAATTTGACAGATGGGCTTGATGGGCTTGCTATAGGGAATATAGTTATAGTAACCTTTATTTTAGCTCTTTTTGCCTATTTTGCTGGACATGCGAAAATAGCTGATTATTTAAAAATTATTAATGTATCTGGGGTTGGTGAAGTTTCAGTGTTTTTGTGTGCGATTGTTGGAGCTGGATTGGGATTTCTTTGGTACAATGCTCCGCCTGCTCAGGTTTTTATGGGAGATACTGGAAGTTTATTTTTAGGTGGTATTTTAGGTATATCGTCAGTATTTATAAAACAAGAAGTTATTTTTATTTTACTTGGTGGCATTTTTGTTGCAGAAACTCTGTCGGTTATTATTCAAGTATTTCGCTATAAAATTGCTAAAAAAAGGGTTTTTAAAATGGCGCCCTTGCATCATCATTTTGAAATGTTGGGGATTTCTGAAACTAAAGTTACAATAAGATTTTGGATAATAGGAATAATTCTTGCAATATTATCTTTCGCATCGCTTAAATTGAGGTGAGTTATGTGTAAAAATTTAGGCGTTTTAGGGCTTGGTAAAAGTGGCGTTGCAGCGGCAAATCTTGCGATAAAGTTAGGTTATAATGTACTTGCCAATGATCCAAACACAGTAAAAAAAAGAAAAATAAAGAAATTAAATAAAAAAGTTAATTTGGAATTTAGCAATCATTCTAAAAAAATTTTAGATTCCGATGTTATCATAAAGAGCCCTGGTATTCATTCTGATATTTCCATACTGAAAAAAGCTGTTGAAAAGAAAATCGCTATCATAAGCGAACTTACTTTTTCTTTAAAAAATTCAAAATATAAAAAAATTATTGCCATAACTGGAACTAATGGCAAAACTACAACTACAGATTTAACAGCTAAAATAATAAAGTCGTTTCATAAAGAATCTATAGTTGTTGGCAACATAGGAACGCCTTTGTCAGACAAAGCTTTAAAAACTAAAAAAAACACTTACATTATAACGGAGCTTTCAAGCTATCAGCTTGAAGATACGCCAAATTTTAGACCTAATATTTCAGTTTTATTAAATATCACTCCGGATCATCTTGAGCATCATAAAACTATGAATGCTTATATAAAAGCGAAACAAAATGTATTTATAAACCAACGGTGCGGAGATTTTATAATATTAAACTATGATGACAGAATATGTAGAAGGATAAGTTCAAAAGTCAAAGCAAACTTAATTTATTTCAGCAAAAAAGCATTAATAAATAAAGGTGTTTTTTATAGTAATGGTAAAATAGTAATAAAAGTCAGCAAAAAACATTTTGAAATAGAGCCTAAAATTAATATAGTAGGTAGTCACAATATAGAAAATATTTTGGCAGCAACGGCCGTGTCGTATATTGCTGGTGTAAATCCAGAAAACATAGAAAAAGTTATTTCGAAATATAAAGGAGTGGAACACAGAATAGAGTTTGTTAAAACTGTAAATGGTTCGGATTACTATAACGATTCAAAGTCAACAAATACAGATTCAACAAGAGTTGCTTTGGAATCTTTTGATAAAAATATTTTGATTATTATGGGTGGCAGAGACAAAGGTCTCTCCTATTTACCTTTAAGGACTCTTGTAAAAGATAAAGTCAAAGCAATTTTTCTTATAGGTGAAGCTTCTAATAAAATAAGGAAAGATTTAAGCGGGGTCACTAATTTTTACGATTGCGGTAATATAGAAAATGCTGTTAAGCAAATTTATAAAATTTCTGTGCCGTGCGATACTATACTACTCTCTCCCGCGTGTGCTTCTTTTGATCAGTTTAAAAATTTTGAAGAACGTGGAAATATTTTTAAACAACTTGTACATAAGTTATAGGTGAGGATATGTTTAAAATAGATTTTAGAAAACCAGATAGTATGCTTATAGTTTTGATATGTTTGTGCGTCATTTTTGGAACAATTATGGTTTTCTCTTCTAGCTTTATTAGTGCATATATCAGATGGTCTGCTCCGTATAAATTTTTTTTTAAGCAAGTATTGTGGCTTTTGGTAGGCTTCGGTGTAATGTTTACAACAACTTTTATAATTAGTTATAAATTTTATAAAAGCCATGCAAAATTAATTTATATTATCTCTTGGATTTTTGTTGTAGCTGTGTTATTTTTAGGAGTATCAAGACTTGGAGCAAAGCGATGGTTAAATTTTGGTTTCTTTACTATTCAGCCATCTGAATTTGCAAAAATATCGTCAGTTATAATAATTGCTGAGTTTATATCAAGAAAGAAAAATATGACTAAGGAATTAAAAAGTCTGATAGCTCCATCGGTCACAATTCTTTTTATGTTATTTCCTATTGCATTAGAGACTGACTTGGGAACGCCTATTCTGATAGCTGTGGTATGTTTTGCTATGCTTTTTTGTGCAGGGTTATCAATGAAGGTTATTTTTATTAGTGGTATAATTGGCGCATTGCTAGTTGCTGAAGAAATAATAAGAAAACCATACAGGCTTATAAGGTTGCATGATTATTTAGTGTCTTTTATAAATATTGACGCTGCGTCATACCAAGTGAAACAGTCTTTAAACGCTTTAGGTGCTGGTGGATTTTTTGGAAGAGGTCTAGGTAAAAGCGAGATGAAACTTATGTATTTACCAGAAGCTCACACCGATTTTATTTTTCCTATTATTGGTGAAGAATTGGGGTTTTTAGGAGCTTGTGCTGTCATTGTTTTTTTTATATATCTATTTTTAAAAGGGATAAAAATGAGTAAACGTATGCCTGATGTTTTTTCTGAATATTTATGTTTAGGTATAACGTTTGTCATTGTTTTTCAAGCGGTTATAAATTTATCTGTTGCCACCGGAATATTTCCAGCAAAAGGACTTTCTCTTCCTTTTATATCTTTTGGAGGAACATCTCTTGTTATAAGTATGGCTACGTACGGAATATTGATAAATTTATCGCAACACAGTAAAAGATGAAATGTAATGAAAAAAGATAAAAAGAAAAATATTATCATTGCAGCAAGTGGTACAGGTGGGCATATATACTCTGGCATAGCTCTTGCTAGAGAGTTTCAAAACAAAGGTTGTATTCATATTTTTTTTATAAATAACAACTCCGCATCTCTTGAAATTTTAAACAATAGCGGTTTCCAATATATTGCTTTTAATATGGTTGGAATGCCTAGAAAATTTTCATTTTCATTTGTAATATTTTTAGCTAAATTAAAAATTTCTTTTTTAAAAGCTTTAAAATATATTTTTTATATAAACCCTTTAGCTGTTATTGGCACGGGTGGTTATCTTACTGTTCCTGTGCTGTTTGCTGCTAAAATTTTAGGCAAAAAAATTTTTATACATGAGCAGAATACAGTTCCAGGAAAAGCTAATATGCTTCTAAGCAAAATAGCAGATGAGATTTTTGTAAGTTTCAATTTTTCTACAAAATACTTTAAAAATAAAAATTTTATTATTTCTGGTTATCCGGTGCGGGAAGATATTTTTAGTGCATCAAAGAACGATGCTTTAAAAATTTTTAGTTTGAATAACAATATTTTTACGATTTTGGTTTTCGGTGGCAGTTTGGGAGCAACAAAATTGAATGAAGTTACGTGTAAAGCTTTTTTACGTTTTGTTTCAAGCAGTGGAATGCAAGTGATTCATATAACTGGAGCAAAAGATTTTGCAAGGATGCAAAAGATTGTAGGAGTGCGTGCGAATTACAGAATATTTAATTACATGCATAATATAGCATATGCTTATGCCGCGTGCGATATTGTTATATCGCGTTCAGGTGCGGGGACTGTTTTTGAGCTTAAGGCTTTAGGAAAGTATGCTGTTTTAATTCCATATCCGTATGCGACAGGTAACCATCAATATTGGAATGCTAAAGAAATTGAAAAAAAAGGAAAAGTAAAAGTAATTGAAGAAAAATATTTTACAGAAAAAAAATTATTGGAAGTTGTCGAAGTTCTTAAGCTAAACGCAAAAAAAGATGCAGTAAAAAATATTGTAAAGCTGTCACAAAAAATAATATATGAGGAAATAACTAAATGTGTGAAGTTTTGATTTTAAACAGTTATGGAAATGAAAGATCATTGAACTACGTTTGTTTATAAAAGAGTTTTTCAAAACAACTAAAGTTTTATGTTATTGTTCAAATGTTTTTTTTTGTTGTGTAAAATATAGATTGTATTTTTTAAAAATAAAATTATAGATGACCTAGTTGTTTTTGGCGTTAACACATGTCCAAATTCATGTTAGATAAATATATTTGAATACTGTATGAGATGTGCGAGAGTAAGAGTTAAACAAAAATATTTATATATTTATAATTATAAATATATAAATACGTAGATGCATCCCAGATAAGAAAAATAAATAAAGCGATGTGAATATGATAAGACAAATGATATGATTTTACGATTCTTTTACAAATTATAGAGTATACAAATTTATGATAAAAAGTATAAAAATTAAATTAGACTAGCAAACTAATTTATGTGATATTTTGTTAGTTTTGTGATGTGTGAGATTATGAAATTTGCATATCGTATAAAGATAAGTGAAATGAATACGTAACAATGTAGATTACATAAGATAAAATAAAAAATGGAAAAATTTAAACTAGTATCAAATTTCAAACCATCAGGCGATCAACCTCGTGCAATTGATGAGCTTTATCATAATTATCTTAAAGGTAAAGACTTACAGGTTTTGCTTGGGGTCACTGGTTCAGGTAAAACTTTTGTTATGGCAAATGTAATAGAAAAACTTCAAAAGCCTGCTCTTATAATATCTCCAAATAAAATTTTAGCGGCTCAAGTTTATGCTGAATTTAAATCTTTTTTTCCAAATAATGCAATTGAATATTTTATATCTTATTATGATTATTATCAACCTGAAGCATACATCCCATCAAGCGATACATATATAGAAAAAGATGCTTCTATAAACGATCGCATAGACAGACTTAGACTTAAAGCCACAACGTCTTTACTAGAAAGAAAAGATGTTATTGTAGTGGCATCAGTTTCATGTATATATAATCTTGGCTCACCTAAAGATTATCAAAATAGATGTATTGAAGTTATTTCAGGTAAAGAAAAATCAATGAGGAGATTATTATCTGAGCTTGTGGCAGGTTACTATGAAAGAAATGAGGCTGAATTTATAAGAGGTCGCTTTAGAGTTAAAGGAGATACAGTTGAAATTTTTCCAGCTTATCTTGAGACTGCTATAAGGATTGAATTTTATGGAGACGAAATAGAAAACATAAAAGAGTTTAATCCTCTTACAGGAGAGATAATAAACAAAAAAAATAAGACTTACATATATCCTGCAAAATTATTTGTTACAGATAAAAAAAAGATTGAAAGAGCCTTAAAAAATATACAGATTGAATTGGACGAGTATCTTAAGGTTCTAAAGTCTCAGAATAAGATTTTAGAAGCTCAGAGGCTTGAACAGAGAACAAAGTATGATATGGAAATGTTGAGAGAAACAGGTTCTTGTAATGGCATTGAAAACTATTCAAGACATTTATCTGAAAATTCTGATGGGGCAAGACCAACCACTCTTATAGATTATTTTTTGCAAGATAATAATGATTTTTTAATAATAGTTGATGAGTCGCATATATCTCTACCACAGATTAAGGGGATGTATGAAGGTGATAGAAGTAGAAAACAGACCCTTATAGATTTTGGCTTTAGACTTCCTTCTGCGCTTGATAATAGACCATTAAGATTCAGTGAATTTGAGCGGCTTATAAAAAAGATTATGATGGTATCTGCGACACCAGGGGCTTACGAGCTCGAAAGAAGTAAAAAGAATATAATTGACTTAATTATTCGTCCGACAGGTCTTGTGGATCCCGAAGTTATTATTCGTCCTATTGATGGACAAATACAAGATTTAATGATTGAAATTCAAAAAACAGTTGATAAAAAACAGAAAGTTTTGATTACTACTCTTACAAAAAAGACTGCTGAAGATTTAGCCTTTTACTTTAAGGAAAAAGGTTTTAAAATTGAATATTTGCATTCAGAAATAGAAACATTAGATAGAATAAAAATCATCAAAGATCTTCGTTTAGGCAAATTTGATGCGTTAGTTGGAATAAATCTTTTGAGAGAAGGGTTAGATTTACCAGAAGTGTCGCTGGTAGTTGTTTTAGATGCCGATAAAGAAGGTTTTTTACGCTCTGAGGCTACACTTATACAGATTTGTGGCAGAGCTGCAAGAAATATAGATGGCCGTGTCATTTTTTACGCAGACAATATGACAGGTTCAATGCAGAGAGCTTTAAATGAAATGAAACGTCGTAGAAAAAAACAGATTGAATACAACAAAAAAAATGGTATTCAACCAAAGACGATAGTAAAAGCTGTTCACGAGTTTGACGAATTTCAAAATTTATCAAGACAGAGGTCTATATCGCAAATTGTTGAAGAAGGAAAATATGATTATGTTGTTATGCCTAAAAATATTGACACTATAATTAAAAAATTGGAAGTGCAAATGAAAGATGCGGCTGAAAATTTGAATTTCGAGACAGCTGTATCTCTAAGAGATAAAATGCTTGAGTTGAAGGATATGAAACTTGAAACTTCATCATTAAGAAAGAAAAAAAAGAAGTAAAAATTGACATAATGGGAGAAATTTATGCTATAATTTTTCACGAAACTTTTAAATGAAATCATGTTAATTGGCAATAGTTATTATGTCAAATTTAATAGTTATTTTTTTTGTGATGGGATGGTGCACAGAATGTGCATTTGGTAATTATTTTTAAATTAAGATTAAGTTTAGAAAAATGGTGGGATATTTTGAAAAGGTTTTATATAAATATAAACTTAATTCTGAACTATTATGTTGTCTTGTTAGTAGAGTGTTAAACAAAATTATTTCATTGGTCTTGTAAAGAAATAAAGACAAAACATAATGAAATTTAGTGAAAATTTCTGTCTAATTAAGATTAAAGATTTAATCAAAAAAAAGACGAAAAATTTACAAAGATGAAAAAATGTAAAATAAGTAAAATTTTTGAAGCTTGTAAAAAGTTTTTGAAAGTTGTATATGAAAGATGTACGCGGTTTTAGGTATGCTGAGGTAGCTCAGTTGGTAGAGCACAGGTCTGAAAAACCTGGTGTCGACAGTTCGATTCTGTCCCTCAGCATATTTTTAATTTGAGCACAACCAAAAAGTTGTCATTTTTTTTGCCGATGTAGCTCAGTTGGTAGAGCAATTGCTTCGTAAGCAATGGGTCGGAGGTTCGAGTCCTCTCATCGGCTTTTTATTTTTGTTTAGTTTCATTCTTTCATATTTATTATAGACTTGATATAACGTTGAGACCATTACAAACTAAAGTTAATTTATTTAAAAATATTTTTAACAAAGGATGTTTAGGCAAAAAAAATCACAACAAACTTAGATAAAAATATTAATACTGAATAGTGTAAATTTGTTACTTTTTTAGAATTGAAACTGTAAATTTGCGATATCGTTGTTTCAAATTTTTTGTAATAAGTAAAATATTCGAAAAGAAACTCTTAAAATAATAATAAAATGTCAACGAGTTTTATTTAGTTAAAAGTTGTTTATTAATAGTATACTTTGCTTTTAAAATTTAAGAAAACAAAGTGTAAGTCTCATTGTAGATTTTTGTTTAATCCATGCTTTAAGCATTTGTTTATGCTTCGCATTATTTTTGAAATATATCATGAAAGACGTAATATTTTATTTTTAAAAGACGGCTGTCCATGCATCTGGTTTTGTTTACTTGAGACGTTAATAAAAGAGGAAAACGATGTTTATCGTTCGCAAGTTTAACATAAAATAATATTATTTATTGATATATGAAAATTCCAAGTTAACAAGGTATGTTTTTGAAACTGAAATTGAACTTGTTTTTATGTGTGTCTATGGAACAGTAAATTGACAACTTATTATTTGAGTACATCTATTAGAACGCGGGAGCATTGTAGATTATTTTCTCATGCAATAAGCATCCATAAAGCATCATAAGTTATAAAAGAAGTAGCGGATAAAGATAATTTATAAATATTGTGCTCTTATAACGACATATATTTATTTGTTAATTTATTTAAATTTACTTAGTTGATAAGTTGATATGTTTATATACTTTAATATATTTATACTCTATAACTTTGAAATGAATTTAAATTTTAGCGTTAGCAAAAATATGAAAATATGATATAATATGAGATGGTGATAAAGATGATAAATATCTGCGAGAATGTAAAGTTTATTAGATCTGCCATAAAATTATTTGAGAGTACTTCTTGCCAAGTGGATATTGTGGCGGTGACAAAGACATTTCATTATACAGACATTTTAACGGCCTTGAGTTGTGGCATAAAGCATATAGGTGAAAGCAAAATTCAGGAAGCCATTCCTAAGTTTGATCAACTCGGGCTTTCGTTATCTGGCGTTACAAAGCACTTCATTGGACATTTACAGACAAATAAAGCAAAAAAAGTTGTAGAAAATTTTGATTTTATAGACTCTCTAGATAGCCTAAAATTAGCAAACGCTGTAAGTTATTATGCAGCAAAAGTCGGTAAAATTCAAAACTGTCTTATTGAGGTTAAGGTTTCAAAAGAAGACTCTAAAACTGGGATTTTGCCAAGAGACGTTAGTAGTTTTTATGCCAAGTTTTTGTCAGTTTCTAATATTTCAATAAGAGGGTTGATGGCCATAGCTCCTTATGACAAGAATCCGAAAGATTCAAGATGCTATTTTAAGCATGTAAAAAATTTATTCGAAGATATAAAAAAATCTTTTGCTAATCCGAGATTTGATATTTTATCCATGGGAATGTCTTCAGATTATAAGATTGCAGTTGAGGAAGGAGCAACTATGGTGAGAATCGGTTCGGCAATATTTGGAGAAAGAGTTTATGGAGATAAATAAAAAATTTTTTTTTATCGGATCGGGGAACATGGCATCTGCCATAATCGGTGGGATTTTAGAGTCTAACATTGTTAAATCTGAGAACATTGTTTGCAATGATGTTGTTAAAGAAAAAGTTATAAATTTACAAAAAAAATATGGAGTATCTATTGTAGAAGATAAAGGCGAGGCAACAATAGAGGCAGATATAATTTTTCTTTCCGTAAAACCTCAAGATATTCCCAAAGTACTTGATGAGATAAGACATTTTGTAAGAAGTAAAACTATTATTGTTTCAATTGTTGCTGGCATAACGACAAAATTTATTGAAGAGAGTATTCAAAAAAATACTGCTGTTATTAGAACCATGCCTAATAGCCCAGCGCTTGTGCGTTCAGGCGCAACAGCTTTATGCAAAGGCAGATTTGTATCAGGCGATCAGTTGCAAAGAATCAAAGACTTGTTTGTTTCTATAGGGAAAGCCGAAATACTTGATGAAAAAAATTTTGATATTATTACTGCTTTGTCTGGTTCCGGACCTGCGTATATATTTTATTTTTGTGAACTTATGCAAAAAGCTGCTGAAAAATTAGGTCTTGATAAAAATATATCTAAAACTTTTGCAATTCAAACAGTTTACGGTGCTGGAAAAATGTTAAGCATAACAAATGAACCCGCTGAAATTCTCAAGGAAAAAGTAAAATCACCAAATGGTACCACAGAAGTGGCATTAAAATACTTTGAATCTCAAAAATTGCAAAATATTGTTTATGAAGCAATGAATCAAGCAATGAAAAAATCCAAAACGTTGAGCAAATAAACTATAACAAAAAAAACAAAGGTGGATTAAAATGATTATTAAGGTAAGAGTGATCCCGGATTCAAAAAAAAATGAAATTGTAAGCAGGGTAGGTTCTATTTTGAGAGCTAAAATTGTTGCATCTGCAGTTGAAGGTAAAGCAAACGAAGAATTGTGCGACTTTTTGGCTGATTTTTTTGATGTTAAAAGGTCTATGATTTTTTTAAGAAAAGGCGAAAGAGGCAGAGAGAAAACAATAGAAATAACTGGGCGCTCGGAAGAAGAGCTTGGCGAAGTTTTGGATACCATTCCGTGAAATATATTAATTACTATAAAGTTTCAAGCTTAAGGAAGTAAAAAATGGCTAAGGAAAAAGATTATTCTAAAACTATAAATCTACCTAAAACAGATTTTCAAATGAAAGCTAATTTATCTCAAAATGAATCTTTATTTGTTGATGAGTGGGAGAAGAAGCAACTTTATGTTAAGTTATGTGAAAAAAATAAAAATAAAGAGAAATTTATTTTTCATGACGGACCTCCGTATGCGAATGCTCATATACATATAGGAACTGGGCTTAACAAAGTTTTAAAAGATTTCATTATAAAATATCGTTCAATGTCTGGGAGTTATATTCCCTTTACGCCAGGTTGGGATTGCCATGGTCTTCCAATAGAGTTAATTGTTCTAAAAAAAATGAAGACTGACAAGGACAAAATTGACAAAATTGTTTTTAGAAAACAAGCGGCAACTTTTGCAAAAAAATTTGTTGATATACAAAGAGAAGAGTTTAAAAGACTTGGAGTTATAGCTGACTGGAATAATCCCTATCTTACTTTAGATCCAAAATATGAAGCTTCAATAATAAAAGTTTTTAAAGAGTTAGTTGAGAAAGGATATATATACAGAAGAAAGAAACCCGTTTACTGGTGCCCTTCTTGCGAGACTGCTATGGCTGATGCGGAAATAGAGTATGCAGATCATGAGTCAGAGTCTATATTTGTAAAATTTCAGATAATATCTTTGCCTGAAGCTTTAAAGTCAAGAGAAAATATGTTAAATGATTTTTCTGTATTGATATGGACCACTACTCCATGGACGCTTCCTGCAAACGTTGCATTGGCTTTTAATGGTAAATCCGATTATGCCGCTACTGTTTATAAAATGGCGTTTGGTAAGGAAGAAAAATTTATAGTTGCAAAGGCTTTGCTTGAAAAGGTTAAAGAAAGAATAAAAGCTTTAAGCTATAATATTATTTTTGAAACTAAAGGTGTTGGTTTTGTAAATATAAAATGTCAAAATCCACTTATTGCAAACAGACAGTCGCAAGGAATTGTAGCTGAGTTTGTAAGCATGGAAGATGGTACTGGTATAGTTCATATAGCACCTGGACATGGCCATGAAGATTATCATGTCGGGTTAGAATACGGACTAGAGATATTATCGCCTATAAATGGCAAGGGTTTGTTTACAAAAGAAGTTCCTGAGTTTGAGAATATTCATATATTCAAAGCTAATAGTTTAATAATAGAAAAACTTAACAAAGAAGGGAAAGCTTTTGCTCAGTTAAAATTTAAGCACTCTTATCCTTATTGTTGGAGATGTAAGAAGCCTATAATTTTTAGAGCTACGCCACAATGGTTTTTATCAGTTGAACATGATAACTTGAGAGAGAAACTTTTGAAATCTGTAAAAGACATTAAATGGATTCCAAGTTATGGTAAAAATAGAATAACATCTATGTTGAAAAATCGTCCTGATTGGTGCTTAAGCCGTCAACGTTTATGGGGTGTGCCTATACCTGTTTTCTATTGCAGAAAGTGCAGTGAACCTCTTTTGGATATAAAAGTAATAGATTCAATATCAAAGCTTTTCAGCAAGAAAGGATCGGATTCTTGGTTTGAAATGAGCGAAGAAGAACTTTTAAAAGGAACGAATGCAAAGTGTTTTTCGTGTGGTGCAATAAGTTTTACAAAAGAAGAAGATATTTTAGACGTATGGTTTGATTCTGGTATTTCCTGCGAAGCTGTTTTATCAAGTAATAATTATAAAGATTTGGAGTTTCCTGCAGACTTGTACCTTGAAGGCAGTGATCAACATCGTGGTTGGTTTCAAGCATCTCTCATATCAGCTGTAGCTGTCAAAGCCGTGGTGCCTTATAGAAATGTTTTAACGCATGGATTTGTTGTTGACGGACATGGTAAAAAAATGTCTAAATCGTTAGGAAATTTTATATCAATTGAACAGTTGATAAGTAAATACGGTGCAGACGTTCTTCGCCTTTGGATAGCCTCAAGCGATTACAAAGAAGATATAAGAGTTTCAGATGAAATTATAAAAGGTTTGGGCGATATATATAGAAAAATAAGGAATACAATAAGATTTTTGCTTGGCAATATAGGTGATTTTAATGTTAAAAAAGTTTTGGTGTTTAAAGAAATGCAGGAGATTGACAGATATGCTTTAAGCAAGCTTCAGTGGCTTATATCATCCACTGTGACCGCTTACGAGAGTTACGAATTTCATAATGTAGTTTCAGCTATAAATAATTTCTGTACGGTATTTTTAAGCGGTTTTTATCTTGATGTATTAAAAGCTATTCTTTATTGCGATAAGAGAGAAAGTAAAGAAAGAATAAGTGCTCAATCTGCTATATTTGAGATATGTTCTGTGATAATAAGGCTTGTATCTCCAATACTTTCTTTTACTGCTGAAGAAGCATGGAATGAATTGAAAAAACTTGATTCTAATTTGATTTGGTCAGTTTTTCTTTCTGATTTCCCTGTGATGAACAGCAAATATATTCTACAAGCCAAGATTATTGAGAAATGGAAAATAATATTAGAATTAAGAGAAAAAGCTTTACTTTCTTATGAAAAATTAAGACAAAATAAGATTATAGGTTCAAATTTGGAGGCTTCTCTTAGTATTACCTATGGACATAAATATACTGCAGTGTTTAAAGATTTAAAACTTGTTAACTTATCTTTAGGAAGTTGGGATATAAAGTATAAAAATTCGGATAAAGAAGATGAACTGAGTATTGAAACTGTAAAATCTGAGTATAAGAAATGTGGCAGATGTTGGAGGCATATAGACGGAATTAAAAATGATTTGTGCCCTAGATGTTCGGAGGTTTTAAAGTAAATGGAAAAGCCGTTAATACTTGGCATTTTTATTTTTATTTTAGATCAGTTTATAAAATATTTGATTGTAAAATATGTGAACTGTGCAGTTGTTATAAATGTTATTCCTATACTTGATTTTTTTAATATTACAAATATTCATAATACAGGAACAGCTTTTAGTATATTACGAGGTAAAAATTTACTGTTGTCCTTGATAATTTCTTTTTTTTTATCGATTTTGGCATTATGGATTTATAAAAATAAAGAAAAGTTTGATAATTTACAGAAATATGCCTTTTGTCTTGTAATATTTGGTGGTTTTAGTAATCTCGTAGATAGATTTTTTAGAGGTTTTGTTGTTGATTTTTTGGACTTTGGTGTCAATTTTTTAAGATGGCCTTCTTTTAATGTGGCTGATTTTTGTATATGTGTTGCAATGTTTTTGATTGTAATAGATTTATTATTTTTTGATGGAAAGCAAAGGGTAAGATAGAAATGCATCCTATTATTTTTAGTATTGGCAAATTAACTATTTTTTCTTATGGTTTTTTTATTGCGTTGGCTTTTTTTACGGCTATTGCATATCTTTCAAATCAAATAAAAAAATCAAAAGAAAAAATAGTTTCACAAGATGAGCTTTATTCTTTGTTTGTATATATTATAATTTTTGGGATAATAGGAGCAAGGCTTCTATTTATTTTTTTAAATCCACAAGATTTTGCTTTAGATTTTATGCTTGTTTTTAAGTTATGGAAGGGTGGGCTTACATATTATGGAGGTTTTATAGCGACTGTTATATTTGTGTTGGTGTATGTTATAATAAAAAAAATATCAATACTAAAACTTGGTGATTTTTTTGCTCCAGCTTTGGCTTTAGGCCATGCTATAGGAAGAATAGGCTGTTTTTTTGCAGGGTGTTGTTACGGTAAAAAGACTAATGTCGCATGGTCTGTTATATTTAGAGATAAAAGTTCTTTGGCAGATCTAGGTGTACGCCTTCATCCTACTCAGCTCTACGAAGCATTTGGAAATTTTTTAATTTTTTTTCTTTTATATTTTTATTCCAAAAAAGAACGTGAAAAAGGATTTTTAATTTCGTTTTTTTTTATATCTTATGCTGTATTAAAATTTACAGTTGAATTTTTTAGAGGCGATCCCGACAGAGGGAGACAGTATTTTGGTTTATCAGTATCACAGATTTTATCTTTAATATTATTTATAATTGGAGCTTCCATGGCATGCAAGAAAAAATAACGTATAGAGGATTTGAAAAAAAAAGAGTAGATTTTTATTTAGCTTCAGTTTATAAAGATTATTCTCGTTCGTATTTTCAAAAACTTATAGATAAACAAAGAATTCTTGTAAATGGCAGGTTTGTTTTGGCAAGTTATAAGCTTAAAAGAAGTGATATTATTTATTTTGAATTTGAAAAAGAAGAAAAATTTCAAATATCACCTGAAAAAATAAAACTTGACATAATATACGAAGATGATGATATTATTCTTGTAAATAAGCAAGCAGGTATTGTAGTTCATCCTTCTTATGGACACCCATCTGGGACTCTTCTTAATGCTTTAATGGCTTATTCAAAAGGTAAGTATAATTTTTACTTAGTTCATAGATTAGATAAAGATACTTCAGGTCTTATTATTTTTGCAAAGAACGTAAAGTCTAAAATAAACATATCAAAGCAGTTTCAGAATAAAACTGTAAAGAAAATTTATCTTGCCGCAGTAAAAGGAACTATTGCCGAAAATAAAGGCATGATAGAAGCTCCACTTGGCAGATCACTTCATAACAGAAAGCTTATGTCTGTTAACCCCTTGGCAAAAAAAATGGCAATTAGTGAGTTTAAAGTTCTTGCAAGAAGAGATGGATATACTTTAGTGGAAGTAAGAATTATCACAGGGAGAACGCATCAAATAAGAAGCCATATGAAATATATTAACCACTCTGTGGTTGGGGATCAACAGTATGGTGGTTCTGAAGTTTGTATTGATGGAAAAAAATATAACAGACAAATGTTGCATGCGTATTGCGTAATTTTTATCCATCCAAAAACTTCAAAGACAGTTGAATTTATAGCTGAACTACCAAATGATATGAACGTAATTTTTAAAAAATAATTTTTTGACAGACTTAAAATACACAAGTGGATATTTGTAACTGCAGAACAGACATAGAAGTTGATAAATTTATTGCGCGTAGCGCTGTTGTTTTAAACCTTGTATCAATACAGGTTGAAGGAATGATGTAAAAATTTTTATTGAGTTTTTGCAGAGATTGAAAAGAATCAGTCAGTTGAAACTGTGCAATGTATGTGTTTTTTTTAAAATTCAATACTTTTTATGGTATTTTTTTTGTTTAAAAATAAACATTTTGAGTTGAATTTTTTAAACACCAAGCAAAAAATAAAAATGACATATTCATAAAATTTAGCGTGAAACTAATAAAATTTTCTGCTTTGAAGCTGTGGATTGGGATTAGATTATAACAAAAAAATGATTTAATGGAGAGAATAAAATGGGTAATAAAATAAACGGCCATCATGGGGAAGTTTGATAAAAAAATAACGTCTGAGATCCTTTATTACAAGTGACAAATTTGATAAATAATTATCATTGTGAATCCGTTAATAATAAATAAAACTGAATGTTTTTATTTATATATAATTTGTGGTAAAAAATATTTTGACGGAATCTTTTAGTTTTGGCCTAATCTTTTAGGCCATAGAAATTCTAAGATAGATAAAACTATAAAAATAGATTGATAAAATTCTGTATACTACATTAGGACTTACACGTGCTTTACAATAATTCCTGCCGAAAAATTTTTATATCAACACTCTTTTTACTTAATGAAAAATATTTTTATTCCAACTAATGGGTTTCAGTGGTTGTAGAAGTCACTGTTAAAATAGTGTTTCAATATTGACATTTATCATTTAATAAGTGGTAAAAATTGATTTTTAAAAAACGTTTATCGCTGCGATGCGGTATTTTTGAAATTGTGTTTCTATTGATTGTATAGATTTTATTCAAGTTTGGCTTTTGAAGGGTTAACTTTAATAGTAATAAAAAAAAGATATAAATAGTAACTTATAAAAAGTTGAGGGTATTATTATAAAGGGACGTTTAAAGAAGACCTTGTGCTTATTTGGTTTAAAAAGCTTACTTCCTATTATCTCTCTTATTATCTTTCTCCCCATGAACCATTTTGTTCAATCATAGCCGTGTAACACATAAGCCAAAAGCGGGGGGGGTGTCCCTCATTTAGAGGAAGATTAAACTATAATATAATGGGATAAGGGAGGGGCTAATAATTGAGTTTGCAATAATAAACTGCTGCTGGATTTTTGTTTGTGAGAACAAACATTTACGTAGAATTTGATGACATAAGATGTAAAAAGTTTTAATAAAAATTATTTACATATAATTTTTATTAAACTGTAAGATTTTTAAAAAAATAATATACAACCTTGCACACCAAATCCATGTGCAAAGTAAGCTCGGAATTTGTAATTTTTTCTTTTTTAAGTTAGTACGGTATAGGCTAACTTTTAAATCTATAGTTATTATTTTTTAAAGTTTAGCATTTCATAAGACAATTGAGACAGTTATTATTTTATTACAAAAATTGAGAAACTATTTCTGTTAAACCAGAAGTGCTAAACATGTGTCTTGTAGTAGCTTTTGTAGAATTTAGTGAAATCTTGTCCGCGTATTTAAAATTTTGGCAGTAATTCTAAATTTTCGTTGTAGTTGTTCGATTTTGTTCCAGTATCATATAGAGCAGTTATTATAATATGGTATATTTGTCAATTTGTAGTTTTTATGTTGCTTGTCATATTTTTGTAAGAGTTGACAGATAAATCTTTGTCGGAGTATATATCGTTTGTAGCACATCTGTTTTGCAATAAGCTTCAACGTTTTGCGTTTTTTATTATTTTAATTGTTTAATTATGGCGATATGTGGTGAAATATAATATGTTCGTTAAAAGATTTAAGATTTTAAGTCTATTTGGAAGAACTATTTTATTTTGTAGTAGTTGTATACATTTTAATTATTTTTTTGGAAAAAGCCAAAATCAGTTGTTTGTCTATTCTTTTTTAAATTTTTATTATTAAAATTGTTTTTATAGATTTTATTTCCATAAAGCTTGTACAATAGATTATATAAAATTTGGTATAATTTTTTAATTATTTAGTGCAATGTTAAATTTTTGAAGGGGCTATAAATATGGACATGGATAAAGTTTACAATTTTAAAGAAGTTGAAAAGAGATGGGGTAAATATTGGATAGAAAATAAAACGTTTTCAGCAAAAATAGATAAAAATAAAAAACCATTTACAATAGTAATACCGCCTGCAAATGTAACTGGATCTTTGCATATGGGACATGCTTTAAATGCTACTTTGCAAGACGCTATAATAAGGTTTAAAAAAATGCAAGGGTATAATACTTTATGGGTACCAGGTACAGATCATGGTGGGATAGCTACGCAAAATGTGGTTGAAAAACTTCTCAAAAAAGAAGGAATAATTAAATATGATTTAGGACGAGAAAAATTTTTAGAGAAAGTGTGGAAGTGGCGAAGCGATACAGGTGATACGATATTAAATCAGCTTAAAATGATAGGTTGTGGATTAGATTGGGATAGAGTTTCTTTTACAATGGATAAAAGTCGTTCTAAATCTGTAAAAAAAGCGTTTATACAGTTATTTAAAAGGGGGCTTATATACAAAGGCAAAAGACTTGTAAATTGGTGTCCTAGATGTTCAACGGCATTGTCTGATATAGAAGTAGAGTATGAAGATGAAAAAAGCAGTTTATGGTATATAAAATACCCTTTAAGAGATTTTGATAGTTATGTTATTGTTGCAACAACACGTCCTGAAACAATATTTGGCGATACTGCAGTCGCCATTAATCCTGACGATGAAAGATATATGCATTTAGTAGAAAAAATTTTAAAACTTCCCTTAGTAAACAGAGAAATAAAAATAGTTTCAGATTATATTGTAGATAAGTCTTTCGGCACAGGGGTTGTTAAAGTTACACCTGCTCACGACATAATTGATAACGAAATAGCAAAAAAAAATAATTTAGAAACAATAGAGATAATAGATATTAACGGTAAGATGATAAACACACCTGAAAAGTATCAGGGATTAAATGTTGAAGAGGCAAGAAAAGAAGTAGTTAAAGATTTAAAAAAAGCTGATTTTTTGACAAAAATAGAAGATTATACTCACTCTGTAGGCAGATGTTACAGGTGTTTAGCTAAAATAGAGCCTTTAGTGTCGGAGCAGTGGTTCTTAAATGTTGAAGAAATGTCTAAAAAAGCCGTAGCTGCAGTGAATGATGCAAAAACGATTTTTTATCCTGAATCTTGGAAAAGGCCTTACATTTTATGGCTTGAAAACTTAAGGGATTGGTGTATAAGTCGTCAGATATGGTGGGGGCATAAAATTCCAATATATTACTGTGTTGACGATAAAAATAACAAAACAAGTTGCAAGCCTATAGCTTCTTTTGATAAACCTAAAGAATGTCAGCATTGTAAAGGAGAAAATTTTGTCCAGGAAGAAGATGTTTTGGATACATGGTTCTCTTCAGCTTTATGGCCTATAAGCGTGTTTGGTTGGGGTGAAAATGAAAACAGCCAAGATTTGAAATATTTTTATCCAACATCTGTTTTAGTTACAGGCCACGAGATAATTTATCTATGGGTTGCAAGAATGGTGCAATTTAGCCTTGAATTTACGAAAGACGTACCGTACAGGGATATATTTATACATGGTATAGTTAGAGATAAGCATGGCAAAAAGATGTCAAAATCTTTAGATAATGTGGTTGATCCTCGCGATATTATTGAAAAATACGGTGCAGATGCTTTAAGATTTGCTTTGACTAAGTCTGCTACCCCTGGAAAAGATATACAGATTTTTGAAGAGTCTTTTTTAGCTGCAAGAAATTTTGCAAATAAAATTTGGAATGCGTCAAGGTTCATATTGATGAATTTGGAAAGTTTGGGAAATATAGACAAAGTTGACAAAAAGATAAATCCTACCGAGCTTGCCGATGAATGGATTGTTGTTGAATTTGAAAGTATTCTTGCAAAAGTTAAAACAGCTTATGATTCTTATAATATCGATATAGTTGCAAGGGAAATTTATGATTTCTTCTGGACAAAATATTGCGATTGGTATATAGAGTTATCAAAAATACGCATGATGTGTTCCGATATTAATATAAAAAGACAAGTGTTATCAATACTTGTCTATATATTAAAAGGAGTTTTACAATTATTATCGCCAATAATGCCATTTATAACTTCAGAAATTTGGCAAATATTAAACAAAGATAAAAAAATAATAGCTGAAAGTGTATTTCCAAAGGTAAAGTTTTCACAATTTTTTGAGTCTTTAGAAAAAATGAGAACAGTACAAGATATAATTGTAAAAATAAGAACATTAAAAAGTGAAATGAACATCTCGTCTGCTGTTCAAATAGAGGCATTGTTTAATGTTTTAGATGATAATAAAGAAAAAATTGTGAAAGAAAATGAACACTATATAAAGCAACTTGCCAAAATAGTATCCATACAGTTTGGTAAAAATATTAAAAGACCCAAAAATTCAGCCCTAACCATTGCTGGTGGGTTTGAAATATTTCTTCTTTTAGAAGGAATTGATATAGAAAAAGAGAAATCAAGACTTTTAAAAGAACTTGCGATCGCTGAGCAGGAAGTTGAAAGAACTGTTGCTAAATTAAACAATGAGAATTTTGTCAAAAGGGCGGCAAAAGTAGAAGTGAAAAAGATTCAAATAAGATTTAGCGATGCTACTGTTAAAGTTAAAAAAATATACGAAAGTTTAAAATTTTTGTGATAGCTTTTATATTAACAAATATCTATAAAGTTTTTCGTAAGATATATAAAAATTAGGGGTTAGTAAAAGTTGTATTTAGTTGTATTTATTTGTGTATTTGTGTATGTTATATTTTGATAATAAATAACATTTTTGCAAAAATATTTTGTTTAAGCAAGATATTTTTTTTGTTATAATATGTTTATATATTCTTTATAAATATAAAAATTATAAAATATTAAGAATACAATAAAATATTTTAATGATAAAAGAAATAGTACTTGCCACAGGCAATAGGCATAAAGTTGAAGAAATAAAAGAAATTCTAAAGGGTTTAAGTATTAAAATTACTCCTATGATTTTTTTTTTACAATATCCAATCATAAAAGAAGACGGTAAAACTCTTGAGGAAAATGCCATAAAGAAAGCCAGTGAAGTTAGCAAATTTTTTGGCAAATGGGCTTTAGCCGATGACTCTGGACTGGAAGTTGATTATTTAGATGGAGCGCCAGGTGTTTATTCTGCTAGATATGCTGGAGAGAAATGTTTTTATAAAGACAATAACAGTAAATTACTTAAGGCTTTAGATGGCGTGCCTTTTGAAAAAAGAACTGCAAAACTTAGGACAGTAGTAGCTATTTCAAGTCCTGATGGAAAAATAAATTTGTTAGAAGGTAAAATTTTTGGTATAATAGCCTTACAGTCTATGGGGGATAATGGGTTTGGTTATGACCCAGTGTTTTATGTTCCTGGCCATGGTAAGACTTTTGCAGAATTAAGTATAAACACAAAAAATTCTATTAGTCATAGAGCGATAGTTTTACAGAAAGCTAAAGAAATTATAAAGAATTTGTGAATATTATATTATATAGAAGTTAAGCGGGGAGTAGCGTAATTGGCTATCGCGCCTGCTTTGGGAGCAGGAGGTTGTGGGTTCAAGTCCCGCCTCCCCGATATTTCATAATCTTTCTATGTAAAAAATTTTTATTTATTATGGATTTGAAACTTTTGTGAGTAAAAAAATAAGCAATTTTATCAAAAAAACAGGTAAAGTAGGTAATATAATAATCATTTCTGCTCCTTCTGGATCTGGTAAAAGTAGCATATGCGAAGCTGTTTTGGCTGAAGGTAAAAAAAATATAAATTATTCAATATCTTATACTACAAGACCACCAAGAAAAGATGAAAAAAATGGCAAAAATTATTATTTCATAAGTGAAAATAAATTTAAACAAATGGTTGAAGAAAAGAAGTTTGTTGAGTGGGCTAAAGTACACGGTAGTTATTACTACGGCACTTCGAAAGAACTTCTTAATAAAGCTTTGAGTGCTGGTAAAAATATAATTTTAGAGATAGATGTTCAAGGTGGTGTAAATATTAAAAAACAGTATCCAAATAATTCTTGTATGATTTTTATAATGGCTCCGGACTTTAAGACTCTAAAAAAAAGATTAACAACAAGAAATAAGGACTGCAAAGAGACAATATATATGCGCATGCTTAATGCTAAAAAAGAGCTTAAATATCTTCCAAAGTATGAGTATCTGGTTATAAATAAAAAATTAGATGAGGCTGTATACGCAGTAAAAACAATAATAAAATCGTTGGAGTATAAAATAGAAAAAGATAGAGTATATTTCGTTTAAACAGTTTGTACTTTTGGAGGAATAAAAATGGCATTAACGGAAAGTCAATTAAGAGAGGCAATATCTTTATCTAAATCGAGTAGGTATGATATAGTAAAACATGCTATAGAATGGATTTATTTAAACATACAAAATGAAGAGTTTAGAAAATTAGATCAGGCGGACATTATAAATAAAGCTTTAAGCGATATTGTTACAGACGTAGTTACTCCTGAAAAAATGGCGGAGTTTGACAAAAAAAATAAAAAAATCAAAATCTGATCCAAATGAGTAAGATGATTGTTAAAGATTTTAAGGTAAAAAAATGTCCTTGAAAAATAAGAGTGTTGTTATAGGCGTTTGTGGAAGTATTGCAGCGTATAAAAGTTGTGATATTATAAGAGGGCTTAGTAGGCTTGGTGCAAATGTAGAGCCTATTCTTACAAATGGTGGGGCGAAGTTTATAACTTCGCTTACACTGCAAGTACTTTCAAAAAATAAAGTTTATTCTGAAATGTTTGATATTCATGGTAATTATGAAATAAATCATATATCTTTGGCAAAAAAAGCTGACATTATAATTGTTGCTCCGGCTACTGCTGATGTTATTGCAAGTCTTGCTTGCGGAAGGGCTGACGATTTGCTTACATGTACAGTTCTCGCTTCTAATGTAAAAACTTTGATTTGTCCTGCGATGAATTCCAATATGTTAAACCACAAAGCCACACAAAACAATATTGAGACTTTGAAAGGTTATGGTTATAAATTTGTTATACCTGATAAAGGCGAACTTGCGTGTGGTGATTGTGGTGATGGTAGGCTTGCTTCTGTAAATGTAATACTTTCTGCAGTTGAAGGCTTTGTTTTATAATGTCTGAAAAGTTTACGTTTTTAATTCTGTCTGGTCCAACGAAAGAGTATATAGACCCTGTCAGATATATAAGCAATGAATCATCTGGAAAAATGGGGTTAGCTTTAGCTAGTTATGCTGTAAAAAAGGGATATAAAGTTATTTTTATTTCTGGCGAAGTCAAAAAATATCCCAAAAAAGTAGAACTTATAAAAGTCACGACTGCTCTTGACATGTTTAAGGCATCTAAGTTCAAATTACAGGTAGTCGACATTGTTATAATCGTGGCTGCAGTTGCTGACTATAGACCTGTTAAACTTCAAAAACATAAAATAAAAAGATCTGGTAATTCAATACTATTAAAATTTAAAAAAAATTTTGATATTGTAAAATATTGTGGAAAAAATAAATCTGATCAAGTTGTTGCCGGTTTTGCTCTTGAAACCCAAAACCTTCTTGCGAACGCCAAGCTTAAATTGAAAAACAAAAATTTAGATCTAATTGTTGCCAACGGAATAGATTCTTTTGGTTGCGATAAGACTACTGTTCACTTGATGAGATCTTGTTCTGATAATGTTGTAAAAATAGAAAACAGAAACAAGAAATTTATAGCTGGAAAAATTATAGATGAAACAGTTAGAATATTTAAAACTATTAAATCTTTTAAAAAGAACACTTGATGAGTATTTAAATTGGGGAGAAACTGAAATTGTCAAAAAATCTATTGATAATATAATTTTAACAGAAGGGTCTGTAAAAGCATTTTTTCAAAAAAAACAATCTAAAAGCATCTTGAATCCTAAAGAGAAGATTGGAGTTTTAAAAAGGGAAATAGATTTTTGTAAAAAATGTTCTTTAGGAAATAACAGATTAAATACTGTTATCGATACAGGTTTTCTGACAACAGGTTTAATGTTTGTTGGTGAATATCCAGATTTTGATAAAAATCATAAAGATGAGTCTTTTGTTGATAAGACAGAACAGGCAGAACAACTTTTAACAAAAATTATTGAAGCGATGGGTTATACAAGAAAGAACGTTTATATAACAAATATTATTAAATGTCGCACTATGATAGACCCTGTAAATACCAAGAGGAAGCCTAACTACAAACCTTCCACTTCGTTTGAAATAGGAACTTGTAAATATTATTTAGATAAGCAAATAGAAATTATCAAGCCTAAAATTATCATACTTTTAGGAGAGGTAGTATTTTCAGATTTTTTATATAACGAAGAGTCTATAGGTAAAGTTAGAGGTGTTGTAAAAGAGTACAAAGGCATAAAGCTTATGCCTACATACCATCCTGTGGTTTTACTTAAAAATTCGAGATTAAAAAAAATTGTTTGGGATGATATGAAAAGAGTAATGCACTATTTGAATACAGGAAAAATATGATAGTTTTAGACGTAGCTGTTCCGGTGCCTTTGAATAAAACTTTTTACTATTTGCCTCCAAAATGCGTAGATCCTAAAAATATTATCGGCAAAAGAGTCAAAGTTCCGTTTGGTAAAAGAATTTTAACAGGGTATGCGATTACATGTTTGTATCTTGAAGAAGATCCGTCTTTAAAGTTAAAGCATATTGTGGAAGTTATAGATGATGAAGTTTTAATTAACAACGAAACAATAGAACTTGCAGATTATATATCAAAAAATTATATATGTTCTTTGGGAGAGGCTTACTCTTCTATAATACCTATTTCCATGCAACCCCCTAAAAAAATTTCTAAAAAGACAAAAGATGTTCTTGAACTCTCATATAAAAGATATCATTTAAATGCACAACAAAGAAAAGCTGTTTCAACAATAAGTATGAATTTGGACAAAAATTATTACAGTGTTTTTCTTGTACATGGCGTTACAGCTTCTGGTAAAACAGAAGTATATATAAATGCTATGGAACATGCATTAAATCATAATAAAAACGCAATAATGCTTATTCCTGAAATTTCACTTACACCTCAGTTTATGGACATAATGACAAAAAGATTTGGTTCTAAAATAGGCGTTTGGCATAGTGGCATTACAAATGTTGAAAAATATAAATTATTTCATAAAACAAAAACAGAAGAAGTAAAAATAATACTGGGAACAAGATCTGCAATTTTTGCCCCATTCAAAAAATTGGGTGTTATCATTATTGACGAAGAGCATGAGCATACATACAAACAAGAGCAAAAACCTTTTTACGATGCAAGGGAAATTGCAAAATGGAAGGGAAAATATCATAATGCCGTTGTTATCTTTGGATCAGCTACGCCAAGTCTTGAAACTTATAGAGATGCACAAGAAAAAAAAATCTGTTTAATAGAACTAAGCGAACGTGTTGATAAAAAAGAGTTGCCTGAAGTAAAAATTATTTCGCTTAAAGAAAGACTTTTTAAAACAAGTTTGTTGCTTCCTGAAACTATTGACTCAATATCAAAAACTTTAGCTCGCAAAGAGCAGATAATAGTTTTTTTGAACCGGAGAGGGTATTCTCCGGTAATTATGTGCAAAAAATGCAATACAGTTTATCAATGTTCTAAATGTTCTATATCTATGACTTTTCACAGAAACCCAGATTTAGCGAAGTGTCACTACTGTGGAGAAATAAAACATTTGCCGTTAGTATGTTCTGTTTGTAAGACTATAGGAGTTACTGTTTTTGGAATAGGAACGCAAAAAGTCGAATATGAGCTAAAAGGGCTTTTTAAGAATGCAAAAATATTTAGGTTAGATGGTGATGCAGTTTCTTCTGTTAAAAAAACTTACGCTACTGCTTATACTGGTGTAAAAAATGAAGAGTACGATATATTGCTTGGTACTCAAATGATAACAAAAGGCTTTGATTTTCCCAGAGTAAGCTTAGTATGTATTATAGATGCTGACACATCTTTATATCTTCCAGGGTTTAAGTCTGCAGAAAGGACTTTTCAGCTTATAACTCAAGCCGCGGGTCGTAGTGGTAGGGGTGACATTAAAGGTAGTGCTATAGTCCAGACCAGTAATCCCATGCATTACGCAATAGAGCACGCTAAAAATCATGACTTTGTAAGTTTTTATAATATAGAGATAGAACAAAGAAAAAGAATGTTTTATCCTCCGTATTGTGATATTGCAAAAATAGTCGTAAGAAATAAAAACGAACAAAAAGTTGATGAAGACTCTGAAAGTCTTTTTACTTTTTTAAAAGCTTTAAATGATAGTTATGATGTCGGGCTAAAACTTTTGGGTCCCGCCCCAGCTTATATTGCTAAGCTAAATAATACCTATAGACGATATATTATTATTAAAGGTGAAAGAAAAAAAATACTGCATTTCGTAAAATTTTTAAAAGATTTTAAACAGCCTTCTGGAACATTTGTTGGTGTAGAAATAATGCCTTCAGATTTATTATAAATAATAACTTACCTTTCATTTTTTTGTTGTGCAGCATATAAAAGTTTAATGTAAAAATTAAATTTTTGTTGTTTTTATTATAACTTTATGTTACATGATGCTACACGCGATAGTTGCATTTTAAAAATGTTGTCAAATTATAAAATATTTTTTGTGTTTAGCTTTCTGTAACAATATTAAAAATAAGAAATTTTATGTTATTTTCAATAGTTATTGTTTTTTGAAGAAGAAACTAATCTGGAACTGTGGCAAGACTTTTGATTTCAGAATGGGATTTTTCTATTGTGAAGTTTAGAATTTTACTTAATAATAATTATTTTTTTGGTCGCTTTCGCGAGCACATGTGTCGGATTATTTCAAAATTTTACGCAAAGTTATAAAGTCAAGTATTTGTTTAACATATTTTAATATGGATGATGCTGGAACAGTAAAATTTTATCAAATGATAATAGTCCTTGATATTTCTCTCTATGAATATATCATTGTTTTTATTATATATCTTATTAAAAAAATGTTTTATTTTTTTAATTTCGTTTTACCGTTTTCTATACTAATGCTTATACTTGATGTTTTTTTTACAATATTTTATTTACCTTGATACGTACCGAACGTATTCTTGCAATAAAAAATATATCAAGATAAAATTTTTATATTTTTCGGAATAAATTTATTTTATTATAAATTAAGTTTTTTTATTTGATCTAAATTTTCGTAGTATTAAGTTCAGAGCAGATCTTTTTATAGAAAACATTTATCTATAAGTTTTGTAGTTTTGCTAGAGTTAATTGTGCATAGCGTTACTATATTTTTTAATTTTTTGAAATTTTAAAAATCGTAAAAATGACAATCCTATAGTATTTCAAAACATCAACGTCATTTTCAATCGACAATTTTTATATTTATCAAAATTGTTTTCTGAACTAAACCAACAATTCATTAGAAGATAATTTATCAGCTAAAATGGTCTTTTGCTTAAAACAAGTATTAGCGTATCACAGTTAAGCAATTTTAAAATAATCTTATGTGGCTTTGTTTAAATCAGCGAATTGATTGTCGTAGTTTGATAGTATTATTTTTCTAATTTTAATTTATTATATGTATATGTGCTGTAAGAATTGTTTTTAGTATATTTATATTTATTTTTTTAATTAATTTGTCCATAGAAAAAAGATAAATAATTTTTCAAATCTTTTCCGATAAAACAATATCAGCTTCTTCTTCGGTTTTTTTTCTTAAGTGATAATAAGTGATAATAAGATTTTAAAACATCCTGTTTGCCTTTGCTGTTTAAAAAACAGGCAAGACGTTCAAATGAAAAACTAAAAAAACATTTTCTGGCTTGAAACGATTGAATATGTCTAACAAGATTGAAAATTTATCTATATATAGAGTTTTACCTATATTTAATATTACTTAAATTTTATATTTAAATCTTATATTTATGTTTGATTTAAAAATGTTTATTTTTAATTTCTATTTAAGATATGCCAAGATCAACTCTTTCATTAATATTTAATGTGTTAGAGTATATTCATTACAAGTATTATTTAAATTTTTAAGTTTTGGAAATCCATATTTGTCTTGAAGATATAATTTATAAGTATTTTATTTAAATTTACAAAGGCTTTGTTTTTAAAAGTGTTTTATACGGTAACTTTAAAGAATTGTTTTTTTGACTTTTAAAAGTAACCTTCTTAATGAATTTTATAATTAATATTGATAAACTCATTTTGCCGGTGAGTTTTAGAAGTATTTTCTACTCTTATAGTTTTTGCTGAAACTTTCATTTTTTTTCTTGATAATTAAGAATTTTATTTTTATACTTAACTTGGAAATTTGATATAAAGTAGATTTATCCTATTTATCCTCAAAAATATTTTTTGTACATACTATTGTGTGAATTTGCGTTTATTTGTGATGTTTACTCAAGTTTTATAAATTTTTACAGAAAATCTCATATTAAAAGCAAATTCAGCATATTTAGTTTTTTTTGTGAAATATTTCTATTAACTCTGGTTTATCTATTTTATATTTTTTATAAAATTCATCAAATGAAAATAATATTTTTATCTTTTTAATACATTTTATACATTATGGCTATAGTTTGTATATTTTATCTAAATTCATATTTTTTACGATTTTAAAAAGGTTTACATGTCTCATACGAAAATAATTTTTACTTCTAACTTCTCTATATCTTAACTATGATTGTGATATTTTGTTTAATTTACTTATCGTAAAATAGCATTATTGTTATGAGATTTGTTTAATGATTCCAAATTATATAAAGTTTTAACAAACAAGATCATCAAGGAAATTTTTTTGTTGTCTACAGCTAGAATGGAGCTAAGGGGAATTGAACCCCTGGCCTCTTGCATGCCATGCAAGCGCTCTCCCAGCTGAGCTATAGCCCCATTAACCATATGTTATTAGTCTATATAAATTATAAAATTATACTGAGAGTTAGCTGAAATGTCAAATAGAATGGATTATAATTTCAAGCTTTGGATGTTTATTAAGTTGCTTTAACTATCTGCCCATTTAATAACTTAGTGTTTTAAATGTAAATTATAGTGCAAATTGAAAATATGTTATTATATGTTTTATATTTATGGTAGTTTTTATAGCACAGTGTGCTTAAATTAAATATTCATTATATTTCATTTGTAAAACAATTTTGTTGTTTTTTTATATTTT
>JAISEE010000004.1 GCA_031264325.1 Endomicrobium sp.
AGAAAAAAAGATCTATAATTTATTTAGTTCTACTTTGCTCTGTGTTTTATCCTTCATGTTTTTTATCAAAACTTCACCATTTTCAAATTCTGCTTTAGCAAAAATTATTGTTTTAGATACCTGTATTTTATCAGCGAATTTAAGCTGATTTGTTAAGCTTTTGCCATTTATGGGCCCAAAAACAGATATATCTTTATTGCCATTAATTCCATATCTTGTTGCCTTTACGGCAAAAGCAAACGCTTCACTAAACAGTTCTTGATCGGTAATAGCCAAAAAAAATTTTTCAGGATTTTTTAGATTATCAAAAAAGCCAACACTTTGAGCTGCAAACAAAGCTCTTTCCACTCCAATGGCAAATCCTACGGCAGGCGTGTTTTGGCCTCCAATTTCTTTAACAAGATTATCGTATCTACCACCAGCTACAAGAGTATCTTGTGGGCCTACTGCATCTGAGCGAACCTCAAAAACGGTTTTTGTATAATAATCCAATCCTCTTACTAATTTACCGTTTACCGTAAAATTACAATTTGCCTTTTTCAACAAAAGCTGAAC
This sequence comes from Endomicrobium sp., assembly GCA_031264325.1. GTDB lineage: Bacteria > Elusimicrobiota > Endomicrobiia > Endomicrobiales > Endomicrobiaceae > Endomicrobiellum. Next base: position 556 of record JAISEE010000004.1, read on the forward strand.
TATATAAAAATTATCTTTACAATCACAACAAAGATAGCCCAACATCTCAGGAACACCAGTAAACTTGCAAGAATCAACTTTGCAGTCAAAAAGCCTTAAGGGATTCTTTTTAAGTCTTCTTAGGCAATCTTTACATAAATTTTTAACAAAGCTGAAATATTTAATCAAAGTTTCTCTAAAAAGAGGTCTGCACTTTTCACATCCCAAAGAATTTATATGAATATTTATTTTATCTATACCCAGAGAAAAAAGAATTTCTTGTGCTAAAATTATAATTTCCGCATCAGCCGCCGGGGAAGAGTTTGCATAAATTTCAGCACCTATTTGCCTAAACTGCCTATATCTACCAGCTTGAGGCCTCTCATAGCGAAACATTTCACCTAAATAAAAAAATTTACATGCGGGGCTTAAAGTATCCATTCTATGCTCAATAAAAGCTCTCGCAAGAGAGGCTGTACCTTCTGGACGAAGGGCAAGTTTTCTTTTTTTTCTATCTTCAAAAATATACATTTCTTTTTCAACAATATCCGTAGTTTGTCCTATTGATCTTGTAAAAAGAGTAGCCTCTTCAAATATCGGCGTTCTGACTTCTTCAAATCCATGTCTTATAAAAATCTCCTTTGCTTTTTGCTCCAATAAATTTAGCCATAATACTGTTTTTCCAAAAACATCATGAGTTCCTCGTGGAGACTTATAATTCATCTCTTTATATCCTTTATTTCTTATATTTCTTCCTTCAATTGTTGTGCCTTTTTATCATTCCCGCCCATTTTCATTTCTATTACACCTACTGAAATAATAAATTGAAAAGCCTGATCGACACTATGATTAGTATATATAATATCTTCCTCTTTCATTAAAAACAAAAAACCTGTAGTAGGGTTTGGAGTTGTTGGCATAAATACGCAAATGTGTTTTTCATTATTAATTTTTTGTTCTCCTGTTAAAAAAGCAACAGAGTAAACATCTTTTGTAGGATAAGGAACAAAAACAACTTGTTTAAAACTTTTTTTACTGTCTTTGTCAAATATAAAATTTACAAATTGTTTTGTTGCAGAATGAATTGTCCCAAAAATAGGAAGTTTTTCTATAAGTTTTTCAATTAAAATTAAAGTTTTCTTACCAAAAGTCCTGTTTGCAATAAACCCAAAAATTATTATACTTAGCAAAGACAAACAAAAGCTTGAAACTTTGCCAACTATCTGTATCCAGTAATTGTCAATTAAAAAATATTTTATGATGGGTAAAGTAAAACCACTTACCCATTTAAAAAGTATTGCTATTACAAAATACATCAACCATAATGGAATTATAACTATCAATCCCATTATCATGTATTTTTTAATTAAAATGTTTATTCTTTTTTTAATGTTATTTCCTTCATTTTCCATAAATAAAAACCTTCCCCGCTTTTAAAAGCTTATTAAGTTTTGTCTGCGAATCTGACTCTGCATATAATCTAATCACAGGCTCCGTTCCTGAAAGTCTAAAACCTATCCAGCTACTATTGTCTAAAATAAACTTATACCCATCAATTGTTACATTTTTCTGAATTTTCATTCCGGCTATACTGTTTGGGACTTTTGTTTTTAAAGTCTCTCTAAAAGCATTCATTTGTTCAACTTGAAGATGAAAATTAAGTCTTGACGTCAAAACCTCGCCCGTCAACTTCTTAATATCTTTGAGTAATTCTTTTATAGATTTCTTGTTTATTGCTACAGCTTCCGCAACTAGAAGACACGCCAAAATACCATCTTTCTCAGGAATATGTCCTCTTATTGTAAGACCTCCTGACTCTTCCCCGCCAATTATAAATTTGTCATGATTGTTTACCATAACATCACCTATATATTTAAAACCCACTAAAGTTTCTTTCACTCCTACTCCTATTTTCGCAGCAAGCTTATCTATAAGATGCGTAGTCATAACACTTCTTACAACAACTCCTGTCCAGCCTCTAGTTTTATTTAAATGATATAGCAAAACAGAAATAACTTGATTTGGGGTTATAAAAGTCCCGTCAGAGTCTATAACACCAAACCTATCAGCATCACCATCAGTGGAAAGTCCAAGTTTATAAGATTCTTTTTTTACTAAACTTTTAAGCTCAAAAAGTTTTTTTTCTGAAGGTTCTGGAGCTCCTCCACTAAACATAGCATCTCTGTTCTTATTTATAACAATATTGTGTATTCCAGCGTTGTCAAGTAGTGTATCTAGATAACCCACTGCTGTGCCGTGTAATACGTCTACGGCTACCTTTATTTTTGATTTTTTTAAAGCTTTAAAATTCACAAGCTCTTTTATCTTTTTCATATAAGCATTTTGAGGACTATGCAACTCTATGAATTTATTTTTTAACCCTTCATCAAAAGACATAAATTTTATATCTTTTGCCTGAATCAAAGAACAATATTTTTCTATTTTTTGCGTTATTTTGGGAAGAGCAGGACATCCCAAGTCAGAATAATATTTTAATCCATTATATTTATAAGAATTATGGCTTGCCGTAAAGTTAATTCCACCTGCAAGTTTTAAATGTATTATGTCATAAGCTATTACAGGAGTTGGAGTATTTCTTTTGCAAAACAGTACTTTTATACCATTACCTGCCAAAATTTTCGTTGAGTATTTTGCAAAATCCTCAGACATAAATCTAGTATCGTATCCTATAATTACAGAAATTTTTACACCTTGTTCTTTTAACAAGTTGGCTATTGCTTGAGTCGCGACAGCTACATTAGCATAAGTAAAATCATCAGCAATTATGTCTCTCCAGCCTGATGTCCCAAATTTAATCATAATTTTTCCTTAGTTAAACTTTTTAATGATAGAATAAAGATTCAACTTCTTACTCTCGCCATTATACTATCAAAGTTAGAACTAAAATCTAATGTTTGCAGTTCTAAAGCTAAACTGTTGTAAAACTACATAACTATTTTAACATTCTTTTATTTTTGACTAGTATTCTTCAAAAAAAACTCTGAGATAATAACTTTGTCTTTAATTTTTTACCAAAATATAAAATATTATAAAATATAATAACGCTTCGTATTGAGTTATGAGTAAAAGCATCAAATTGCTTACACTCACTTACGCTTATGTATATTTACGCTTTCTATTAATAAATCTGTAGATGAGGATGTTTTTTTTCTGCTTCTAACACTTTTTCATGCCTCCTTGACGCATAATCTATAACCTTTCCTTTTGTCTAACCTACACCCCTATCAAAATTTTCTACAAAACAGCCACTTTATTGTTTTTTTTGGTTTAGTGGTATATCTTTTTACCTTGAATTAAAGAATTTTTTTTATGCCAATTACACATCAGCTGCTGAATGGATGATAAAAATTATACTAAAGATTATATTATCATACTATATACCACGCTATTTTTAATCTCTGTCTATTTCGTTTCTCTCTGCAGGCCATAGAAAGATTTTTCAAAATCACCAAACCTTTATATCTGTAAAAAAGTCTTAAGATTATTCATCATTACTATCATTAACTATCATTTTTGTCACATGATATTTCTCTTGATATTAAAAATATCTCCATATCTATATCATATACCCCTTCTTTCAATAAACGTTTTATATGTTCAAGCCTATTTTGCAATAAATTCAAGCGTAACTTCAATATTTCATAAACCACTGATTTTGTAAAGCACTAAACATTTTACTCCATCGCGCCTCCTTGACGCATAATCTATAACCTTTCCTTTTGTCTAACCTACACCCCTTTCATCTCAAGACTAAACACTTAGCGCAAACATATCAATCTTCTACACTTTGCTAATTCATATTTTAAACTTGTTCTTATAATTTATATCTGCATCTGCTATTAACTATGGCATTCGTATAGGATAGGAATATAACGGTCCCAACTTAAACTAGCTTTGAGCCACCTATTTCTAAAAGGCGCCCAACCCCCATCATCTTCCTTTATTTAAACCTCTGTATCTGAATAGTGTTACTTACCCCATCCCACAAAACAGATCCAAACGCTTAGCGCCAAAGTAAACTTTTGATCCAAAGCCTCATCCTGCTGTCAAGTTGTCAAGCAAAAAAATAATAATACAATTCTCAACAGCAACATTATCTCATCACAATGAACAACTATGTTTATGTTATGATACGATATTTCAGTACGCATAAAGTTCTCCTTCTATTAAAATAAGTCTTTAAATCTTTAATAAAATTAAAAAATCTATTTCAAAAAGTATACCTTTCTGTTTATTGATTTGAGAAATACTTCAAACTAATACAGTTCTTCTAAAAACTTTTTACTTTTTTTCTTCCTTAATTTGTTATAGCATCTTGTCATCTTCAAAATATTTAGTAATAATTTTAAACTGACAATACAATAAACATCATCCTTAAATCTAAAACTTATGCTTTTAGAAGATTTAACAATAATGTATAACGATAAAGTTGGCTTACAAGCTACCTGAAAAAAACTATAAAATTTGAAATGAATATTGCAAGTGATAAGTCTTAATCTTATGTCAAGTCCGTCCACTATAGCTAACTATAGCTATAATATAATAATAACTACCTGTACATGCATACTGCATAAACCTCTGACAAGAGCAAGAGTATATGAATTAAATTATGTAAATCTTCTATAACAACAAAATAAAAATTTACTTTTATGAATCCAACTAGAGTAGACACTTCAATGTTTTTTAGATTTTTAAAATATTTAATTTCTTTAATGGAAAAATGAAAACCTTAAGTCCAAATGACAAGTAAAAATATAACTTGTGGAGTCAGCGGGAATTGAACCCGCACCTTATCGTTGCGAGCGATATATTCTCCCATTTAACTATGACCCCCCCCTATATATCTCTCCATATTATAGAAATTCTAATACTTTTTGTATAATTTTAAATGCTTAAATTAGATTCAATTAAAAATTTATTAGCTGTTAACTGAACTGCTAATTGCATGGGTGTCGTATGTTATTTTGTTGAATGAGTTATAATATATAATTTGATATCTTGCTATTGTTTTTAGTTTGTTTTAATGTAACAAATGTAAATGTAGGAATAATATCTTTCAAATTCTTTATCTTTAATAAAGAATTTGAAAGATATTATTATTAAGTAAATAATTTTTGTGTTTTTAGGCTCAATTTAGACATAATATTATATCAAAATTATACAACAAACAAAAAAATAACTTAATCATTTAGATTTTGCATGCTTTATTAAAATACTGCTAAGAGTAAATATTTTTACTAATTCATGGGATGTGTTTTATTTGATGAAAAGAATAAAAAAAACCGTATTTGAGATTTAGCATAAAATTCTGTGAAATAATAAATCCAACACTAAAATTGTTAATAAATAAAAATATAAACGCTACCATAATCACTGCATAAAAAAGGAATAGTTTTGGCAAAATATACTATATAAAACTTAAACCTGTTTTTGTGTATATTCAATTTAAATTTCTTAAAAAATAGGTTTATTTGAACTGCCACCAAAGTTATTTATCGAAAACGACAACAGTAAACATATTTTTTTAACACATTGCTTGCGACTAAAAAGCACTTGAATTTACTACGTCTGAAATTAAAATGTTTTGCTCTTTCTTTAAAATCCAGCCATAATTGCCAGATATAAAACGTTTATCTTATTTTTTAAAAATGTATTATAATCCTTCGCGCTAAACATTTAAGCATTATTGTTATAATTGTTATATATGTAATTTGCGATAACAGTTTTAAATTCAGAAATTGCATTTAAAGCTCTTACAAACTTTTTTAAAAGCTAATAATTTTCAAGGATGCAAGTATTTTTATTTAACAAACTACGATTATCTTTAATATAAATTTTCTTAAACATTTAAGCATCGCTTTATATATTTTATCGCGTTATTTCTTCAATCCTTTTTTTGCAAAAAATTTAAATCTTTTAGCTGTTAAATATACTTTTATAAATATTTCTGATCGTATGCAGAATTTTAATTCAAAATTTAGATGATTGTAAGGATATATTTACCACAAGTCTACAACTCCAAAACAAAAACTGTATTTAACTTATATATATAATAAACTTTTATAATAAACTTTCAACAGTAGACAATGTAAATCGAAAAGCTCTTCTGAAGATCGAATTCTCTTAAAGTTTTTAAAATTATGTTTTACAAACAGTGGTTCTTTCTAATGCAGTTTTTAACGTTCTTTTAGCTTTGTCAAAAATATATCGCAATGCATTTTTTACCAAGGCATTGTATGTAGTTGTCATAGACACAAAATAATTCTTACTGAAGAAGAGTAGACTTGATTTGTAGACTTGTTTATATATAATGTTTATATATAAACTATAAGTAAAATAAACCTGTACTTTTACACTATTGATAGATATTTAGCTTAGCATAATAAAGTTAATCTTCAGTATTCAGTATACTGTTGCAAAACAAAATATCAAAATTTCACTTCAATTTGAGACTAACACTCTTCTCAACTTCATGTAAACTATAAACGAATAATGTTAAATTCAAAATAACAAAATAGACACACATGAACAAAATTGATATAATTATAATTTAACAAGCATTTCAAACACTTAAAATGTTATGATGTTAAGAAAGGCATTGATATCTTAGTTGATGGGATACTACAATTTTTTGACCCGATTGCATGGCAAGTGTAACTCCTTTAAAAATTTTTTATGTTTTAACAACGGAGAAAAAATGAAAGAAGATATTTTAAACATTGCAGGGCTTAGTCTTAAAAGCAGATTGTTTATCGGTAGTGGAAAATTTAACAATAACAATTTAATCCCAGACATTTTAAAAGCTTCAGAGGCGCAAATAATAACCGTTGCCGTAAGAAGATTCGATTTTAAAAATCCTCTTGAAAATATTTTAAATTTTATTCCTAAAGACATTTATATAATGCCAAATACTTCCGGAGCTAGAAATGTTGAAGAAGCTGTTAATATTGCAAAAATCGCAAAAGCAACATGTAAAACAAACTTAATAAAAATAGAAATAATAAACGACAACAAATATCTACTGCCAGATAATTATCAAACAGCAAAAGCATGCGAAACGCTTTCAAAAGAAGGATTTAATGTTTTTGCATACATGAATGCAGATTTATACGCTGCAAGAGATATGCAAAACGCAGGAGCAAAAGCAATAATGCCATTAGGAGCGCCAATAGGCACTAACCGTGGATTTAGAACAGAAGAAATGGTACGTATTTTAACTGAAGAAATAGATACACCTATAATAATTGACGCAGGACTTGGTAAGGCATCTGAAGCTTGCAAGTGTATGGAGATAGGGTGTGCTGCCGTAATGGTAAATACAGCTATATCATCAAGCCCTAACGTCGTTTTAATGTCCAAGGCATTTAAAGATGCTGTGACATCAGGTAGAAAAGCCTATCTTGCAAAACACGGCACGACTTCAACTATCGCAAGAGCGTCATCTCCATTAACTGAATTTTTAAGGAATTGAAAAAATATATGAGTTTTTATAATGAAATACAAAAATATAAAAATTTTGATTTTAAAACTTTTACTGATAAAATTTTAGATAACGAAGTACTGAATATTATCAATAATAAAAATTTATCCGACTTATCCGAACAAGATTTTCTTGTTTTACTTTCCCCGAAAGCATTAAACCATATTGAGCGAATTGCCAAAAAATCAAACAAAATTACAGTAAATAATTTTGGTAAGAGTATATTGTTGTACGCACCTTTATATGTTTCAAACTTTTGCATTAACAATTGTTTATATTGCGGATTTTCAACTAATAACAATATCAAAAGAAAAACATTAAATTTTAAAGAAATAGAAAAAAATTGTAAAATAATTAACGGTTACGGCATATGTCATATTCTACTTGTCTGTGCCGAAAGCAGAATAAAAACATCTTTAGAATATCTCAAAAAATCTATCGAAATTTTAAAAAAATACTTCAATGCCGTAGATTTAGAAATTTATCCTCTCGAAGAGAATGAATATAGAGAATTTTTTAATGCTGGAGTTAGCGGACTTACAGTATATCAAGAAAGTTACGATGAAAATCTTTATAAATCATTGCACACAAAAGGCACAAAAACTGATTACAAATATCGTCTAGAAACATGTGAAAGAGCAGGGAAAGCAAATTATAGAAACCTAAACGTTGGGGCATTACTTGGGTTAAAAGATTTTATAAGCGAAGTCTTTTTTGCCGGAATACATGCTCAATATTTAAAAAAGAAATTTCCACACGCAGAAATTGGAATATCTTTTCCAAGGTTACGTCCAGCAGAAGGCGGATTTCAACCAAAAACAACTATAACCGACATACAACTGGTGCAAGCCATATGTGCTGTTAGAATTTTTATAAACAGAATAAATATTACAATTTCCACACGCGAAAGTTCTAAACTAAGAAATAATATCATCCCGCTTGGCATTACTAAAATGTCTGCAGGGTCAAGCACAGAAGTTGGCGGATACATAAAAAGAATTAAACAAGATGAAGTTTTATCAAAAGGACAATTTATAATAAATGACATTGCAAGTGTTGCAAGCGTTAAAGATATGATTTACAAAGCAGGATATCAGCCTGTGATGAAGGACATGTTTTAAATGAAAAAACAAATGCCGAAAGGGTTATATGCTATCACTGCAGAGAATTTTTCAAACGGCCGAGACAATATAACAGTCGTTAAAGAAATGCTTGATGCAGGCGTAAAAGTATTACAATACCGCGATAAATATAAAACAAAATTAGAAAAATTTAAACAGTGCGAAATGATACGTAAGTTAACTTTAGATTACAATGTATTTTTTACGATAAATGACGATATAGATATAGCCCTTGCAGTCGAAAGTGACGGATTACATTTAGGCCAAGACGATATGCCTATTTCCTGTGCAAAAAAAATTGTTAGTAATAGTATGATTATCGGAATCTCAACACATTCACCTGCTCAGGCACTCGCTGCTCAAAAACAAGGTGCAGATTATATTGGAGTAGGACCTATATTTAAAACTTTTACAAAAGATAATATTTACACGCCAGTTGGTTTTGAATATCTCAAATACTGTATAAAAACTATTAAAATTCATAAGGTAGCCATTGGCGGTATAAAGCTTTCCAATATAGGGCAAATCTGTAAATTTCACCCAGATAGTATTTGCATGGTAACAGAAATTACTGCCTCGCAAAACATCAAAAATACAGTTAAACAAGCTTTAGAGGTTATTAATGATAACAATTAAGTTAAACGGAAAAGATGAAAATGTAAAAGAAAATCTTTCTCTTCTTGGGCTGTTAGAAGACAAAAAAATTGCTCCTGACACCGTTATCGTAGCGTTAAATATGAATGTCATAAATCAAACAGAACTAGACAAAATTTTCCTTTCAAGCGGTAATAGTGTTGAAGTTTTAAGATTTGTGGCAGGTGGATAAGTTTGGGTAGGTTTTCGTTATATGCATATGCATATAACGAAAACATTTATCAAATAAAGTTAAAATTTCATATGGACAAATTGCAGAAAAAATATTTTTATTTTAAATTTGTAATTTATGCAAAATTTTTATGAAAGATACAAAAGTCATATATTACTCAAAGAGATAGGCGTTACCGGGCACAACCATATAAAATCTTCAAGCGTTCTTATTGTTGGTGGCGGTGGGCTTGGTTCACCGCTAGCACTATACCTTGCTGCTGCTGGGGTAGGAAATATAGGTATTATTGATTTTGATATTGTTGACGTTTCAAACTTGCAAAGACAAATTCTTTACAATAATAACGATGTAGGAAAGAGTAAAGTCGAAATTGCCAAAGAACGTATAGAAAAATTAAATTCCGAAGTAAAAGTCAACGCTTATAACGAAAAACTTACAAACATAAATGCTTTGAATATATTTAAAAACTACAGCATCGTTGCAGATGCTTCGGATAATTTTCAAACACGTTATCTTATAAATGACGCTTGTGTACTCAATGGTATTCCTGACATTTGGGCGTCTGTATATAGGTTTGAAGGACAAGTAAGCACTTTTGACGCAAAAAAAGGGGCATGTTATCGCTGTTTTCATCCTATTGCTCCAGAGCCTGACAGTGTTCCATCATGCGGTGAAAGTGGGGTAATTGGCGCTATAACAGGAATAATAGGCTCCATACAAGCCTGTGAAGTTTTAAAAATTATAACCGGGGCAGGTACACCCCTAATTGGGCGTCTGTTATATTTTGACTCACTTAACATGACTACAAAAGAATTTAAAATAAAAAAAGATAAAAATTGTTCTTTATGTGGCACAAACTCATCAATAAAAAAACTTCAAAATTACGATGAATTTTGTCAAATTAATAAGTTTTCTAAAAACGAAATAACTCCCGATGAATTAAAAATAAAACTTAAAAATAAAAAAAAGATAAAAATAATTATCATATGCGATAAAAACGAAAAACAAGACTTAGTTTTCCCAAATTCTTTTACTGTAAGTTTAAATAATATTATGTTTTTAAAAGATAAATTGAATATAAATTTAGAAACTATTTTCGTTTGTAAGTACGGATATAAAAGCATTTACGCTATACAGTTGTTAAAAGAGTTAGGATACAAAGGAAAAATGTATAGCCTTAGTGGCGGGACTGATAAATATTAAAAAATCGTTACATTTTGATAATTACAATATATTCTCTATTTTTTTGCTTATATTATCTATCATAAGTTTATTTTTGTCTAAATAGACATGTCTATGCTATCTTACTCTATATCTCTCTCAATCATACACCTAAAATCTTTTTCTATTTGAATTTTCTTCCACCAGCTAAACTTTTTAATTTTATCTGTACATATAAGATATAAAAGTGCAACTGTTGACAATAAGCAAATTGGCAAACATTAATATACAGTTAATTTTTGTCTGCTGGATATATAAATGAATATAAAACAGTACAATATTTTACTAAATTCCGAAACTTTATCAAGGATCAGAAGTCACATTATATACTTGATATACTTGATTATTTTCACCTAAAACAAATCTTCTAAATAAATCTGTGCTTAAGAATAGTTTATATTCTTCTTCTATTTAAAGTACATTAAATTTTTTAATTCTGAATTCCTTACTCTTAAACTCATATCATCCAAAAAAAATAAGATTGCTTTGTTCCAATCATGCTTTTCTCAAAATATTCAACAAATTATTGTTTATTAAATTTATTTCATTAGAGTTTAAAATGTTCAAAAAATTCTAAACCATATGGTTTAGAATTTTTTGAACATTTTTGCGATCGAGAATTTGTAATATTTAATATAATATTATAATACGATCTTCAAATTCTCTAATTTTTTTGTACAAAATTTTATATTATTTAATTATATTGCATATTATTTTACAAATAAAAAATAAATATATTTATGGTCATACTGCTATGACATGTTGCCAAACTTCATAGAAAATTTTTTGTCACAAGCATTGTCTTTGTTATCATAATTACATCTACATCAACAATTTCTGACAAAAAGCCTTAAACTATTTTGCTAACTTTCATTCAATTGAGGATTTATTGGATGTGGGTACAACGGCTTTAGACCTTCTCATATAGCCATATAACCATACGATACACAGGATGGAATTAAATCCTTATATCTCCCTCAACTGCTCCGTTCCAACAAACACAATTTGCCATTGTATTTTATCCAACACATCACAAGAATTTTCCTTTTATAAACCATAACTTATGCCTTATTTGTATACTTCTTTAATAATTTTTCTTTAAAAACCCACCATCTAACTACGTAAAATAATACGTAAAATACTATAAACTATCATCTTTATTTTTATTTTTAAATATTGGCTAATATTATGGAAAAGCTAAAGTGAAAAAATTATATTTATTACCGCAAACATACCAATAGCGTCATAATATTGTTTATACTTGACTTACTAACTTTCATAAATTGGATATATAGTATGGCATCCAAAAAATATGCCTATACTGGCTTTTTATATATTCTTTCAAGCTTTTACTACCTACTTTTAGAATAATTAGAATAAATAAACCTATCTATCTTCCATAATAAATAAAAGTAAATCGCCAAGCTATTAATTTAACAATTTTAAACACCAAAGCCTTATATATAGTCTCAATAATAAATAATGATAATAATGCTCTATTGAGAATATTGAAAACTTTTCATTTTCTATATTTTTGATATTAGTATCAACTTTATGTTAAAATACAGTCATGAAAGTGTGTAAGCTTCCTGCAGTAAAAAGTAAAGAGGATGTCTATAAGTCCTTTACATATAAACAAAACAACCTTCAATCTGAAAAATTTGCATTGGTTCCATTTAATAAACGCATAGTTTTTGCTCCTCATTGTATAAGAAACATTGCTATTTGTGTTGCCATTGACAAAGGTGGATATTACACTTGTACAGAATGTGGTGGGTGTAAAATAAATATTTTAAGCAAACTTATAAAACAATTAAATTATAAAACATTGTATATTGTTAAAGGCGGAAGAAGTATGGAAAAAATAGTAAAGGAAGAAAAACCTGAGGCAATTGTTGGAATTGCTTGCTTTTTTGAGGGAGATCAGGCTTTTAAGCTGTTAAAAGATACACATATAGTTTTACAATTTATACCTCTTACAAAAGACGGCTGTACAGCTACAGATATAGATTTAACTGAAGTAGAAAGAGTATTGAAACAGATTAACTAAATTGTCTGCGTAAAATGTAATATTCATTGCTGCATGACTCTGTCTTCTCATCTTGTCTATTTCATAAATAATTAATAACTTTTCAATAAAAAATTTTAATAAAGATATGGTAAAAAATAAATTTTAAAAACAAAACAACGTAAATTAGTATAAATAATTTATTTTTGTAATTTTGAATACAATAAAAGGAATTGTGGAAAATGAAAATGTTAAAGTTTACAGAATTAAATTTATCTGACGAGATAATCAAAGCCGTCTCAGACATGGGCTTTGAAGAAGCTACCCCCATTCAGAGCCTTGCCATTCCTAAAGTAATGGCAGGACTAGACATAATAGGTCAGGCGCAAACAGGCACTGGAAAAACAGCTGCTTTTGGTATCCCTGTGTTGGAAAAAATTGACATAAAAAATAAAAATGTCCAAGCAATAATACTATGTCCAACCAGAGAGCTTGCAATACAAGTATCAGAAGAATTAAAACTTTTTTCAAAATACAAAAAAGACACTAGTATAATGCCTATTTATGGCGGGCAACCTATACAAAGACAAATAACAACCCTTTCTAAAGGAGTACAAATTGTCATAGGAACACCTGGAAGAGTTATAGATCACTTGGAACGTAAAACTCTAAAACTTGAATCAGTACTTATATCTGTTTTAGACGAAGCAGACGAAATGCTTAATATGGGATTCAGGGATGATATTGAACTAATATTAAAAAGTATGCCTCGAAAAAAACAGACTGTTTTTTTCTCTGCTACCATGCCTAAAGAATTTATATTTTTAACAAAAAAATATCAAAAAAATCCTGAGACAATAAAAGTTATAAGCGAAAAATTGACTGTCCCTCTAACTGAACAATATTACTTTGATTTAAAAGAACACCAAAAGTTTGAAGCCCTTACAAGATGTCTAGACATGTATAATCCGAAGCTTTCTATTATTTTTTGCAACACAAAAATAAAAGTTGACGAAGTTACTTCCTCTTTACAAGCAAGTGGATATTCCGCAGATGCACTCCATGGAGACATGAACCAAACTCAAAGAGATAGAGTTATGGCTAAGTTTAGAAATAATTCCATAGAAATACTTACAGCCACAGATGTTGCCGCAAGAGGAATAGATGTTGATGATATAGACATGGTGCTTAACTTTGACATACCTAAAGACGATGAAGATTATGTCCATAGAATAGGAAGAACAGGGAGGGCTGGCAGAACAGGAAAAGCTTACAGTTTTGTTTCTGGGAAAGATATTTACAAATTAAGAAGCATTCAAAAGTACACAAAAGCAACTATTAAAAGAATAAAAGTTCCTTCGCTTACAGATATTGATAATACAAAAACAGCAATTATACTTGATAAAGTAAAAGAAATTTTGAAAAAAAAAGATTTAGAAAAATTTTCACAAATGATAAAATCTTTAATCTCTGACGAAATAACTTTCTTAGATGTGGCAGCAGCGCTTTTAAAAATGACGCTTGTTTCTGAAAAAAAAACCCAAAAGCAACAAACGGATATTTTAACAAGCACAGTTGACAATTACGTAAATACAGTGACAAAAAAACGTGAGACAGTAAGGCTTTTTATAAATATAGGGAAAAAGTACAATGTGCGAGCTGGAGACTTTGTAGATATTATAATAGACAAAGCAGGGATTAATAAAAATATGATAGGCAATATTAAAATTTTTGAAGCTTTCTCTTTTATTGAAGTGCCAAACGAGAACGTCGATGCAATAATTAACGCCCTACATTTAAGTAATATAAAAGGTAAAAAAATTTCTGTAGAATTTGCAAAAACAAAAAACTTTTCTAATTTTGAAAACAACAGACGTTTTAACTACAGAAAACACGTAACATTTAAAAAATAAGCACTAACTATGATAATATAAAGACTGCTTTGATATTTTTTTAATATAATAGAATAGATGTAACAACACAAAGCCGATATTTAAATTTATTTACATCGAATACTGAGAAAATTTTGAGACACTAGTTTTTAATGACGAAACAACTGAATACCTAAAATGTGACAATAAACAACAATAAGTATAATAAATAGCTTTGTCAAGCTGTGATAATGCTCATCAATTCTTCTTCAGTAAAACTTGTTCTTATGATTTGACTCATAACTACAGATGTCAAACGCAAGCACATAAATCTATCTTGTAACTTTTGTTTATTTTTTGGATTTTATTTTTAATCTGTTAATGGAGAGAAATTCCAATAGTTATTTTTCTAGCTTTAATACTAACCCTGGCTTCTGTATTTATTTATACAGTGCGTGATGCAAAAGGCCTTAAACATAATCAAGATAAATATTTTATTGCTCTTTCAGTTTTGCTATACTTTGCGGCTTTGGCTGTTTCATTATGTTCAGCTATATCAATAGCTTTACTTACAGGATATGAAATTTCTAAAACAAAAAATCTTAAAACTTTATTATTGAAATTATTTCCTCATATAATTATTACAATAGTTTCAATATTTTTGTTTATTTGTTTATTATGAATTATCTAAAAAATGACACTATTACAGCTTTATCAACCGCAGTCGGTAAGTCCGCAACTGCAGTTATCCGTTTATCTGGTCAAAATGCTTTTGAAATTATAAATAAGATATTTCAAACTAACTCCTCAACTGATAAACAGGTAAAATATGGCTACATTATTAACGGATGTGAAAAAGTTGACGAAGTTATTTGTACTTTTTTTAAATCTCCACACACTTATACTGGCGAAGATTTAATAGAAATTTCTGTACATGGTAATCCTATAATAATAGACAAAGTTTTAAATCTTTTATATAAAACTGGCGCACGTCCTGCAGAGGGAGGGGAATTTACTTATAGGGCATTTTTAAATGGCAAAAAGGACCTTGCAGAAGCCGAAGCAGTCTGCAATTTAATAACAAGCGCGACAGCAGCTTCAGCAAAAGCTGCATTAAATAATATTTTTGGAGGGTTTTCTTCGAAAATTAAAACCATTAAAGATAATATTACAAATCTGATAGCTTTTTTAGAGGTTAACTTAGATCATCCTGAAGAAGATATTATGTTTCTGTCCAGAGAAGAAAAACTTACAAGAATTGACTCTCATATACAAGATGTTAAAAATCTTTTAAATTCTTATAAAATAAGTAAAATTTTACAAAATGGAATAAATGTTGCAATTATAGGAAAACCTAATACGGGAAAATCTTCACTATTGAATGCTATTCTAGGCAGGAATAGGGCAATTGTTACAGCCATTGCAGGAACAACTACAGATACCATTGAAGAAACTATAGAGTGTAAAGGAATACCTTTTACAATAATAGATACCGCAGGCATTAGAGACCATA
Source organism: Endomicrobium sp. (assembly GCA_031264325.1). GTDB lineage: Bacteria > Elusimicrobiota > Endomicrobiia > Endomicrobiales > Endomicrobiaceae > Endomicrobiellum. Next base: position 16,596 of record JAISEE010000004.1, read on the forward strand.
TAAATAATTCCATAGAGCTTATAGGACAAGAGCGTACTAAAGAAACTATAACTAAGGCAGATATTTTATTATGGATCTTTGATTCTTCTTCCAAATTAGATAAAAATGATATAAAAATAGCAGATTACTTCAAAAAATCTTGTACCAATATTCCTATAATTGCAATTTTGAATAAATCTGATTTGCCTGCTAATTTATATTTAACTAAAAACTCTTTTGGAATTACTTTTCAAAATATTATACATATTTCAGCAAAAACTGAGACAGGTATTTCTGATTTATTGGATAAAATTGTAAAAATTGCAGGTGTAAGTGAAACTCAAAATAATCACTTAATGATAAACTCACGCCATTACATATTACTGCAAAACACTTTAAATGCTTTAATAAAGACAAAAAATGTGCTGAAATTAAAAGATGCAGATGAAATTGCTTGTTTTGAAGCAATAAACGCCCAAAATTACCTTAACGAAATTCTAGGTATAAATATTAAACAAGATATCTTAGACGCAATTTTCTCAAACTTTTGTATAGGAAAATAAAAACTACGAAATATATAATAATATTTTGTCAAAGTACAAAACACAATTAAAAGATTAATATTTATGAATTATATAAACATAAGGCATACTAAAGATCGAATTCATTAAAAACACTTATTATGTTATATATTATAACATATATTTATATATTGCATATAGAATAAAAACTTATGACAAAACATGGGCAAAACTTTTTAATTGATAATAACATAGCAACTAAAATTGTAAAAGCAGCCGATTTAGATTTAGTGGACAATGTTTTAGAAATTGGACCTGGTAAGGGTATTTTAACAAAACTTATAGCGCCTAGCGTTAATTTTTTAACCGCCATTGAAATAGATAAAATATTATTTCAACAACTAGCTAATTACTTTTCTTTCAATAAAATTACAGTTGAACTTATAAATCAAGACTTCTTAAAATATAATATTTCTGACATTAAGTGTAAATTTATTTCCAATCTTCCTTACAACGTCGGCACAGCTATTATTCAAAAGATCTTGCCTTTACAAAACTGGACTATAGCTGTATTTATGCTTCAAAAAGAAGTCGTAGAACGTTTAGTCGCAAAACCAGGAGATAAAAGCTATGGATATATTTCAGTATTTACTTCATACTATGTTGATGCAGAAGTACTTTTTGACGTTTCATCAAAGTGCTTTAATCCACATCCAAAAGTGACATCTTCTGTTGTAAAGTTTAAAAATAAAAAGATTGAAACAACAGAACATGTTCTTTTTGAGTTTGTAAAACATGCTTTTAGTATGAAAAGAAAAACAATTTTGAACTGTATTAGTTCTTTTTGTAACATACCTAAGGATAAAGCCTCAAACATTTTAAATAGTTGCGGATTAAATGCATTTTTAAGGCCAAATAAGTTGTCTATTTTTGACTTCTTAAATTTGATAAAGGAAATCAAAAAATTATAAAATTTATTATGCATATTTTTATTTTTGTTAGTTATATTATCAACAAATGTTGATAACTTGGGGGATAAGATGAATTTTTCAGCTTCAGATTTATGGCAAAAAGTTGTGAATAATCTTAAAATATCTGTTATGCCTGAAACATATAATTTGTGGATTTCTCCTCTTAAGCCTTTATCTTTTGAAAACAATATATTTGTTTTAGAAGTTCCAAATGTTTATTTTTCTCAATGGATAGAAAATAATCAATTAAAAAATATTGAAAACATTCTATCAGATTCTTGTGGGCAACAAATGATTTTACAACTAAAACCGCAACAAAATATATCATCAATAATAGAAAAAACTGAAAATATCCCTATTAATATAGACACTTCATCAATTCAATCTCTGCAAAAAGACCAAATAAACCCTAAATACATATTTCCAGGATTTGTTATAGGTGCATCTAACAGATTTGCACATGGATGCGCTGAGGCAGTAGCAAAAAATCCTGGCAAGCAATTTAATCCTCTTTTTCTTTATAGTGGCGTAGGACTAGGCAAAACACACTTGCTTCATGCTATAGGAAATCATATTAAGCAAGCATCGTCAAAGACTAGGGTTCTTTATGTAACATGCGAAAAATTTGTTACTGAATTTATTGAATCAATTCGTTTTGATAAAGTATCATCTTTTAAAAATAAATACAGAAGTCTGGATTGTTTATTAATTGACGATATTCAATTTTTGATGGGAAAAGAAAGTTCTCAGGAAGAATTTTTTCACATGTTTAATAATTTGTTTAACGCAAAAAAACAGCTTGTTATATCTTCTGATCGTCCACCAAAAGAACTTGAAGGTGTTGAAGATAGACTTATTTCAAGATTTGAATGGGGTATTATAGCTGATATTCAACAGCCTGATTTAGAAACAAGAATTGCTATCTTGCGCAAAAAAGCCGAAGAAGAAAAAATCTATATACCAGACAATATTATTCTGCATATAGCTACCCAAATTAAGTCTAACATAAGACAGTTAGAAGGGTCTCTTTTAAGAATAACTGCATTTTCCTTGTTCACAGGAACTCCTTTAACTGTTGATTCTGTACAAAAAATACTTAAAGATATTATAAAGACAAATGAGTCTGTTCATATAACAATAGAAAACATTCAAAAAATTGTTGCTGATGAATTTAGTATTGACTTAAGAGATATGAAATCTAAACGCAGAACTGACGCCATAGCATTTCCGAGACAGATAGCTATGTATCTTGCCAGAACACTTAGTGATGAGTTTTCTACAAATGCTATTGGCGACGCTTTTGGTGGGAGAGATCACTCAACAGTCATGCATGCATGTAATAAAATCAAAGAAAAAATGGACTTAGATCCTTATTTTAATGCTAAAGTCAACCAAATAATTAAAAAAATTCGTAATTCAGATTAATTCTCCTGATGAAAATGTTTCAACTTTTCATCTTTTTGAATTTAAAAAACTATACATTTTTACCTATTTGATAAATTCAGACTTTGTAAGCAAAAAAAAGAATAACTTTTTTAAAAATTTGAATAATTATATCTATCAAATAATAATATGTATAACTATGATAAATTATCAACAAAGTTATAATTAAATTTATCTTTTAATTATATTTGATAATTATATTTTTTTCGGTTTATTTATAAATTACCAACAATATACAAAATACTATTACAACTATAACTAAATATATCTTTATTAATAAAGGAGAGTTAAATGAGGGTAATTTGTGAAAAAGAAGAACTTAATAAAGGAATACAAACAATAACTATTATAACTTCACCTAAAAGTAGACTCCCGATTCTTTCAAACTTTCTATTTGAAACGGAAAAAGGAAAAATAAAACTTTCTTCTACAAATTTAGAAATAGTTATTAAGTGTTATATCAAAGGAGAAGTTTTAGAAGAAGGTGGTATAACAATACCAACTAAAAAATTTTCAGATATTATAAAAGAATTGTCATCAGAAAATAAAATAGATATAAAGACAGATGAAACTAATCAAATAAATATGACTTCAGGAAAGTCTAAGTTTAATATTATTGGTATACAAAAAAATGAATATCCTGTAATACCAGATTTTCCAAATGAAAATAATTTTACTATTAAAAGAGAACTTTTTGCATCGATTCTAAAAAAAACCGTTTTTGCTACTTCTAAAGATGCTCAAAGATACGTTTTAAATGGCGTTTATTTTATTTTAGATGAGAATAGTTTAAAAATGGTAGCCACTGATGGCAGAAGGCTTGCTTATATAACTACAAACGAAGTAATAGGCATTAAACCCAAAGTAAAAATAAAAGCAATAATACCTACAAAAGCAATAATAGATATATTAAAACTTCTTTCTTATGATATAAAAGTTGAATATATAAAAATAGGTATATCTGAAAATCAAATAGCTTTAAAAGTAGAAGATATAATCTTCCTTTCTACATTTATAGAAGGTATTTTTCCAAACTACGAACAGGTTATACCTAAAACTTCTGAGATAAAGGTAAAATTAAATATAAAAAACACTTTATCTGCAGTTAAACAAATGGCTCTTTTAACTGCAGATAAAGTGTTTTTAGATAGATCTTCTGCAATAAAATTCTACTTTAATTCTAATATTTTAAAAATTTCAGCTTCTATGGCGGGTTTAGGTTCTGGGGAAGTTGAAATAAAAATAGACTATAAATACGAACCAATAGAAATAAATTTTAATCCTAATTTTATAAAAGAAATATTGCAGAATATTGATGAAGAATCAATAATATTTGAGTTTGAAAATTCTCTCAAACCAGCTACTATAGTACCAGAAAAAGACAAAAACTATCTTTGTGTAGTAATGCCAATGAGGGGCTAAGTATGACTTTAACTAAAGCAAATAAAATAATAGAACTTCTAAGACAGAGACTTGGCTTGAAAGAAGAATTTTTTATTATTGAACGGGTTTGGAATAAAGAAGTTGGTATAGAAGGTTTAGAGATAATGGGCTATAAAAACGGGACTATTTTTACAAAAACCCAAAGTTCAGTTGTTGCGAGTGAACTTACATTTTGTAAAAAAGAAATTATAAAAAAAATAAATCAGTATATTGGTGTGCAAAAAATAAAAAATATTAAAGTAAAAATAAAAATGTAATTGTTTAAATTTTTTTGTTCGTTTTAGAACGATTTAACAAATAGAAATTTTAAAAAGAGGAATTGTCATGATAAAAGAAGAAGCTAAACAAGAAGTTAAAAAGCATACTTATGATGCTTCTAATATTCAAATTCTTGAAGGTTTGGAAGCTGTTCGTAAAAGACCTGCTATGTATATTGGCTCTACAGAAAATCAAGGTCTTCATCATTTGGTTTATGAAGTTGTAGATAATTCTATAGATGAGGTTTTAGCTGGGTTTTGTAAAAATATTGATGTTACAATACATCATGATAATTCAATAACTATTTTAGATGACGGACGTGGTATTCCTGTTGATTCTCATCCAGATCCGAAGTATAAAGGTGTATCTGCACTTGAAATTGTTCTTACAAAGCTGCATGCAGGCGGAAAGTTTGATAAGAATTCTTATAAAGTTTCTGGAGGTTTGCATGGAGTTGGAGTATCGTGCGTAAATGCTTTAAGCGATGCCATGGAAATTGAAGTTTATCGCAATGGTAAAATATATAAGCAAAATTATTCAAAAGGAAAACCTTTGAGTTCAGTTAAAGAATTTGGAACTACAGAACAAAGAGGAACTAAAATTACATTTCATCCAGATCCTGAAATTTTTTCTGTAACGACATACTCTTTTGATATTTTGGCAAATAGATTTAGAGAACTAGCATTTTTAAATGCTGGAATTTGCATTAGAATTGTTGATGAAAGAAATGAAAAAGAACATATTTTTAATTATACAGGTGGAATAAAATTTTTTGTACAGTACTTAAACGCAAATAAGAATGTTATAAATAAAGAACCTATTTATTTTGAAAAAGAAAAAGAAGACGTGAAAATAGAAATTGCAATGCAGTATAACGATTCTTATAATGAACAAATTTTTACTTTCGTAAACAACATCAATACAGTAGGTGGCGGAACGCATTTGTCAGGTTTTCGTTCAGCTTTAACAAGATCTATAAACGAATACATTAGAAAAAATGAAATATCTAAAGTAAAAGATCTAAAACTTTCAGGAGAAGATGTCCGTGAAGGGTTAACTGCAATTATTTCAATAAAAGTTTCTAATCCTCAGTTTGAAGGACAGACAAAAGCAAAGCTCGGGAACTCTGAAGTTGAAGGCATAACTCAATCTATAGTTGGCGACGCTTTAACAACTTTTTTGGAAGAAAATCCAAGTACTGCAAATCAAATTTTAGAAAAGGCCATTAATGCAGCGGAAGCTAGGGAAGCTGCAAGGAAAGCAAGAGAGCTTACAAGAAGAAAAGGAGCGTTAGACTCTATGTCACTTCCTGGTAAACTTGCTGATTGTTCTGAAAAAGATCCTCAAAAAACTGAGCTCTTTATAGTTGAGGGAGACTCTGCAGGAGGTTCTGCAAAACAAGGAAGAGATAGAACTTTTCAAGCAATCCTTCCACTTAGAGGTAAAATTTTAAATGTAGAAAAATCTCGCATTACAAGAGTTTTGTCAAATGAAGAGATACGAACACTAATTACAGCAATTGGAGCAGGAGTAGGAAAAGACGATCGGGATTTTAATATAGACAAAGCTCGTTATCATAAAATTATTATCATGACTGATGCTGATGTTGATGGTGCACATATAAGAACATTATTGTTAACATTTTTTTACAGACAAATGCCACAGCTTTTAGAAAAGGGTTATATTTACATTGCTCAACCTCCGCTTTATAAAGTAAAAAAAAATAAGAAAGAAATATATTTAGGTTCTCAGGAAGAGTTAGATAAATTTTTGTTTTTGTCAGCGACTGATGGTCTATCTTTATCATTATTACAGGATGGTAAAGAAATAAAAGAAATAAATGATAAAGCTTTGCATAAAATAGTAACAAGTATAAGTGAGTTGAATGCTCTTTTAAAGAAGATATACAAAAAAGGAGTTGCTTGGAAAGATTATCTTAAATTTAAAGAAGAAAAAAAGTTTCCTCTTTACAGGGTTGTTATAAATGGCAATATCGAATATATTTACTCTGATAAAGAGTGGAAAGAGTTTAAAGATAAACTGTTTGTAAAACATAGAGAAGAATTTTTTGCTTCCCAACAAGATGAACTTGTAAAAATAAAAGAAAATATACAGTTAGATGACATGATATCTGAATATAATGATTTACTGGAACTCTCTTGTGTAGATAAACTTGCAAAACATCTTGAAGAAGAAGGGTTGCATTTAGAACATTATGGAGAATCGCATACAAAGATTGTTTATAGACTTCAAGATGTACAAAAAAAAATGCAAGGAGATATTTACGATCTTTACTCTACAGTAGAGCTTATTGAAACTATTAGAGAAATTGGTAACAAGGGAGCAACTATACAAAGATACAAAGGGCTTGGAGAGATGAATCCTAATCAACTTTGGGAAACCACAATGGATGTTAAAAATAGAAAACTCCTGCAAGTTAAAATTGAAGATGTTATAGAAACAGATAGAATATTTACAACTTTGATGGGTGATCAGGTAGAACCAAGAAGGGCTTTTATTCAAATGCATGCTCTAGATGTAATAAATTTAGATATTTAAATAATTTGTGTGAATATTGAATGTATTAAAATAATAAATATAATAAACAACACATAAAATATTTTATTTGATAATTTTTTTCATAATAAATTTATTTTTGTTTAACAGTGCTTCATTGAAGTATAAGAGTAAGATAAAATAAGTTAACATTGTCCACTTGTCCAATAAAAACTGTTTGTTAAAAATTTAAATTTGGAAAAAATTGTTATTTTTTACAGAAAATAGTAAAGACAAGCCGTTTACTTTCTATAATAATACAGTGGCTTGCTAAATGTTTTTTTTAAATTCTGAAGATTCTCTTTGCTCTTAACTACAATTCATAAAGTAGCTGTTTCTTAAAAATAGAATAACTTAATCGATTTTTAATGAAGTTTATAAATTAAAGTAGGATATGTATAGGTTAAAGTTAATGAGGACGGCATAAGTAAGATAATAAACTACAGAAAGATATTACTGTTTTTTTTGAAATATTGATTTTCGAAAGCAAGATAAGAGGAAAATTTTGAAGGATTTTAATATTTATTTTATTATATTTATGGGAAAATACATATTTGTCTGATTCAGATGTTTTTTTTAATTGTTATTCAAATACTAAATAAGTTAATATAAGTTAATAAATTAAAGAGTATATAAAAGTTTTGCAAAAAAAAGTATGAAAAATAATTTTATAATTTTTTGTATTTTAAATATTTATAGAGAATATAGTTGAAAATAAATAATTTTTCTAAGATAGTTGTTGGAAAATAAAATTTTAAAAAAACTTTTGAACAAATATTTATAACTGTCTGGGTATATAAAAATATATGATTGATAATTATTATGATTGATAATTATTATAATGATTTCAGAGGTGATTTTTGGTTTAAAAAAAAAGGAGAACTTAAGAAAAAAAAGTTTTTTTAAAATTTTATTTTGAAAATATGACTTGAGCTTAACTAAACTTGTAAGAGGCTAGAAATGTCAAAAGAAAAAGAAATAAAAGAAAAACAGGTGACGATGATGGCGACAAATATTTTTACTTGCACTATTGAAAATGAAATGAGAATTTCCTACATAGATTATGCTATGAGTGTAATTGTGGGAAGGGCGTTGCCAGACGTTCGTGATGGCTTAAAACCTGTTCATAGAAGAATACTTTATGCTATGAAGGAAATGGGGTTAAAACATAATACGGCTTATAAAAAATCAGCCAGAGTGGTTGGAGATGTTTTGGGTAAGTACCATCCTCATGGCGATTCTGCTGTTTATGGTGCTGTAGTAAGAATGGCACAGGATTTTTCTCTAAGATATCCCATGATTGATGGACAGGGAAACTTCGGAAGTATAGATGGCGACTTTGCTGCAGCTATGCGTTATACCGAAGTAAGAATGAGTGCGATTACCGAAGAGATGCTTATGGACTTGGATAAAAACACAGTTGATTTTATGTCTAATTACGATGGTTCCTTAAAAGAACCTTTAATACTTCCTTCAAAAATTCCTAGTCTTTTGATCAATGGATCGGCAGGTATTGCTGTAGGTATGGCTACTAATATTCCTACTCATAACATAGGTGAAATTAGCGATGCTTTAATCGCTTTAATAAACTACGAAGATTTACATGTTTCTGAGCTTGCTAAACATATTAAAGGACCTGACTTTCCTACAGGGGCTATAGTTTTAGACAAAGGCGGAATAAAGGATTATATGGAAAAAGGCAGAGGTTCTGTAAAAATAAGAGCCAAAGTTGTAATAGAAGAGTCTAAAAATGGAAGAGGAGCTATAATAGTAAATGAAATTCCATATCAAGTGAATAAAACAAACCTTATAACTTCAATAGCCAATTTGGTAAAAGATAAAAAAATTGACGGTATTTTTGATCTACGCGATGAGTCCGATCGTGATGGCATAAGAATTGTTATAGAACTAAAGAGAGATGCAAATGCTAAGGTTGTTTTGAATCAACTTTACAAACATACGCAAATGCAGTCATCTTTTGGCGTTATAATGCTTGCCCTTGTAAATAATAGACCTAAAGTGATGAACATAAAAGAAATTTTAGTTCACTATATTGAGCATAGAAAAGTTGTCATAACCAGAAGAACAAAATTTGATTTGCAAAAATCCGAATGCAGGGCACATATATTGGAAGGTTTTAAAATAGCCATAGATAATATAGATGTTATCGTTAATACTATAAAAGAATCACTTGATGAAGATATAGCTCGGACAAATCTTATGAACAAGTTCTGTTTAACAAAAATTCAATCTGAAGCTATTTTGGAAATGAAGATTCGTCAGCTTACAGGATTAAAAAGAAAAGAAATAGATGAAGAATATCTGGAAACTATAAAGCTCATAGAAAAACTTCGTTCTATTTTAGCGGATCCAAAAAAAATTCTTTCAAAAATAAAAGAAGAGACCATTGAAATAAAGAAAAAATATGGCGACAAGAGAAAGACTCAAATACAGATAGCAGAAGCTGATTTTAATGTTGAAGATTTAATTCAACAAGAGGAAGTCGCAGTGACAATGTCTCACGCAGGTTATATTAAGCGCATGCCTCTTGATATGTATAAAGCTCAGCACAGGGGTGGGCGTGGAATAACTTCAATGAATACAAAAGAAGATGATTTTGTTGAAAATTTATTTATTACTAGCTCGCATGCTTATATGCTTTTTTTTACAACCAGAGGAAGATTATACTGGACAAGGGTTTATGAAATTCCAGAAGGTGCAAGAACATCCAAAGGAAAAGCCATAGTAAATCTCTTACAACTGCAAGGCACAGATGAAAAAATTACAGCTGCAATTCCTATAATATCTTTTAATCCTAAAGATATTAAAAATGAATATTTGTTAATGTGCACTAAAGGTGGTACGATTAAAAAAATTGCACTGGATGAGTTTACAAATCCAAGAAGAGGTGGCATAATAGCTATTAGACTTGAAGATGATGATATATTAACTGAAGTAAAAGCTATAGAGAAAAATCCTGAAGTTATAATTGCAACTAAAAAAGGCATAGCGATAAGGTTTAAAGAAAGTGATGTACGTGCAATAGGGCGCAATGGGATGGGTGTAAATGGAATTTATCTTGAAAAAGACGATGAGATTATAGGTATGGAAGTTTTTTCGCCAGATGATGTTTTTTTATCAGTTTCAGAAAATGGCTATGGAAAAAGAACGAAAGTAGGTAAGTACCGTTTACAAAAGAGAGCAGGACATGGTGTTATTAATATGCAAGCTACAGATAGAAACGGGAATGTTATAGGCATTAAAAAAGCAAATGATGGCGAAGTTATGATTATGACTCAAAATGGTATAACTATAAGATTGAGAGTAAACAGCATTTCTGTAATAGGAAGAAATACTCAAGGGGTAAAATTAGTAAAACTTGACTATGGCGACAAAGTTGCGGCTATTGCAAGCGTTGTAAAAGACGAAGAAAACGAAGTGGTTTCATGATGCCTAAAAGAGATAAATAAATTAAAGAATAACATAGAATAAAAACAAAATTTGATTTGAAGATGAGATAAATGAGAAAGGCAAGGTTAATTATTTTTTGATATTTTGTTAGTCAGATAGCATTGAAAAGAACTACAAAAATGTCGATTTTATTGTTCCGTCAAAACAATTTGCAAAAAGCATGTTTATAGTAAATATAGTTGTTAGAACTATAAAATTTAAAGTCAAAATTCACCATAAATTATAGTTATTTAAATTTTATTTTGCCAAACATCATAACAAAATGGCTACCTGTTGTGACTTAGATTGTTTCAGTATAAAGACAATTAGGTATGAGTAAACATAGCAATAATATAGCAAGATAAGTTAATTAAAAATTAGTACACGAAGTATTGCCTAATTTATGGTTTTAATTGTATTTTGAGATTATTATTTTCTATATGTTGTTGTATTTGAAATTCATAAAAATTTGTTTCACGTGAAACAAAAATATTAGTTTTAGTTATATATCACTGTAAAAGTATTTTTATAAACAATAATTAAATATATTCTAAAGTGGATATTAAAGGTAGCTTAGGGTACATTAAAGCTTTAATAAAACTTGGAAATATGTTTAGAGTGCTGTGTGTTATATGACTGATGTTGGAATTAAGTTACAGTATAATAACAGTCATTTACACAGTATTTTGCCAATCTGTCAAAATACTAATAAAGTTTCTAAATTGTATAAACATAAATTTTTATTATAATTTTTAGTTATGTAAAGCGTTTCTAAATATATGTTTTATATTTTATCTTGAAAAGAAGTTTTATGTTATATAATTAATTATGTGGTATTGATAAGCGGAGTGTTTAAAATGAGCAAGGTAACTGCAATAGCTAATCAAAAAGGCGGTGTTGGTAAAACGACAACTGCAATTAATTTAGCAGCTAGCTTAGCGAGCTTAGGACAAGAATGTTTGCTGATTGATATGGATCCACAGGGTAACTCTACAAGTGGTTTAGGTGTAGATAAAAATACTTTAGAAAAAACTTTATATGATGTATTAATTGATGACGTCTATATTGGAGACGTTCTTAAGAATACGACTATCGATTGGCTTGACATCGCGCCTTCAAATACCAATCTTAGTGGAGTAGAGATAGATTTAGTTACTATGGAAAGTAGAGATAAAAGACTTAGGATGGCTTTGGAAAAACTTCAGAAAGTATATAAATATATTATTATAGATTGTCCACCGTCTTTTGGGTTGCTTACTATAAATTCTCTTGTTGCCGCTGATACAGTTTTAATACCCATACAGTGCGAATTTTTTGCACTTGAAGGGCTTGGGCAGCTTTCAAAAACTATTTTTGCTTTGATGCAAGAATATAAGCTGAGTTTGGAAGGAATTTTGTTTACCATGTTTGATATGAGAACTAATCTTGCAACGCAAGTAGTTGAAGAAGTAAAAAAGTTTTTTAATGGTAAAGTTTATGAAACAAGAATTCCGAAAACAATAAAGCTTGCTGAAGCTCCAAGTTTTGGTAAACCTGTTATATTATATGAACCAAATGGCAAAGGCGCTCAATCGTATTTAAATTTAGCAAAAGAGTTTCTTTCAAAACAAAAATATAAGCATATTTGAAAGTTTTATTTAAAGTATTTCATATAAAAATATTTGGGAGAAGTATGGTATGAAAAAGAAAGCATTAGGCAGAGGTCTTGCATCCCTAATACCATCAATAAACAAATTTTATGGAGAAGATGTTGTTGTAACGATACCATTAGATAAGATTAAACCTAATAGATTTCAATCAAGAAAAAAGTTTAATGAAGAAAAACTTAGAGAGCTTGCAAATTCAATAAAAAAACACGGTCTTGTACAGCCTATTTTAATTGCTACTTCTGTAGTTCCAGGTGAATATGAAATTATTGCAGGCGAAAGAAGATTCAGAGCTTCAAAACTTGCTGGAAGGGAAGATATAAAAGCCATAGTTAAACAGTTTACTGATGACAAACAAAGTTTTGACTTAGCATTGATTGAAAACATTCAAAGGGAAAATTTAGATCCTATAGAAGAAGCAAAAGCTTTTAAAAGGTTTATAGAAGAGTTTAAACATACTCATGATCAAATAGCTGAAGTTGTAGGAAAAGAAAGGTCTGTAGTATCAAATGCGTTAAGGTTGCTTTCTTTGCCTGATAATGTTCAGTCTTTAATATCAGATGGAAAAATTACCCCAGGCCATGGCAGAATGCTTGCAGGAATAGAAAATTCAGAAGATATGATTCGTGTAGTAAGTCGTATATTAAGCGAAAATCTTTCTGTAAGGGCTGTTGAAAAATTGGCTTCTGAGTTGAAGTTTAAAAAAAGAGCTGTTAAGCAAAAGAAACAAGAAGTAGAACTTGTGCATTTAAAAGAAAATCTTCAAATAAAATTTGGCTCTAAAGTAAATATTGTGGGTAATAGTAAAAAAGGAAAAATAGAAATTTATTATTATTCTTTGATAGATTTAGAAAGAATAATAAATGAACTTAAAATAATTTTAACTTAGAGTTTTAAAAATATCAAACCACTGCTAAGATATTTTTTTCCCTTTTTGCAATGATGAGTGTAGCTATTTTTTATAAATGTTTATAACTTGTTGATAAGTGCTGAAAAAATTTTTATGTAAAAATTGAGATAGATACATTTTTGAAAATAATATTTTCAAAAATGTATTGAAAAATCTGTTGATAATTAAAAATATATATTGTTATGTTAAGTAGAGATATGGTTTAATATTATTTGTGAATAACTTGTTAATAAATCTTAATAAAAGTCTAGTTATATTTGGTTTTGGGTATGTTTTATAAATATTTTTTTTAAGTTAAGTCCAAGATAATTTATTTAGCTATATATTGTGATACAAATTTTTTTGTGAGTATTTAAAATATCTAATACATCAATACTTTGTTAATAGTTATTTGTAAAGGGTCATAATGTTTTTTTCTAAATGTCATCTCCGTAGAGTGTTATTTTTTTATGTAAATCTAATCTTGTTATATCTTGATAATTAAAACTGTTGGGAAATTTTTTAAAATTTTGCGTGATTAATAATTTTGTCTTAAAGTTTTGAGTTTCTCGATTATACTTCAGATTTTAAAGTTAACCTTTTTGTCAAGAAGTTCAATAGACTGTAAAAGCATAAAAGTATTTTAACGGAAAAGTATCAATAAATGTATAATACTAAAAAAGAGAGAAAAAAATGAAAAAA
>JAISEE010000026.1 GCA_031264325.1 Endomicrobium sp.
TTATGGTTACGGAATTTGTGCATTTGCACAACCATACCGAGTATTCTCTTCTTGATGGCGCGTGTAGATTGACTGACGATAAAGGAAAACCCAGCGAACTTTTTAACTTAATTGCCAAAGAGTATAAAATGACAGCTCTTGCTATTACCGACCATGGAAATATGTACGGAGCTATGGAATTTTATTGGGCCGCAAAGCAGAGCGGAATAAAACCTATACTTGGTTGCGAGGTATACGTAGCTTTAAAATCTCGTTTTGATAAAAATATAGATAAAAATATCGAAGATGGCGGAAATTATAATCACTTAACACTGCTTGCTAAAGACTTTGAAGGCTATCAAAACCTTATGCGTATAGTAAGCATTGGTTTTACTGAAGGCTTTTACTATAAGCCTCGCATAGATAAAGAAGTACTGATAAAGTACAATAAAGGAATCATTGTTCTTTCTGGATGTTTGGCAGGAGAAATTGCTTCCTCTTTGCTTAAAGGAAATTTTGATAAAGCAAAAAAAGTTGCGTTAGAATACAGGGATATTTTTGGAAAAGATGGTTTTTATTTAGAAATTATGGACAATGGACTTGAAGAACAGAAAAGAATAATACCTGATCTTCTTAAACTTTCCAAAAAAATAACAATTCCATTAGTTGCTACAAATGACTGTCATTTTTTAAGAAAATCAGATGCGAAAACTCATGATATTTTACTTTGCATAGGTACAGGTAGTACGTTAAATAATCCTAAAAGATTAAAATTTGGTTCTGACATGTTTTATTATCGTAGCGCTGAGGATATGGCAAAGGTATTTGAACATATTCCTAAATCTTTAAAAACTACTTTAGAAATTGCTGAAAAGTGTAACGTTGAAATAGATACGGATAATCTGCTTTTGCCACAATTTCCGATACCAGAAGAATACAAATCTGACTCAGAATACTTAGAAAGCTTATGCAGACAAGGTCTCATAAAAAGATATAGAAACGTTAACTCTGAACAAGAAAATAGATTAAAACATGAGCTTTCTGTTATTAACAAAATGAATTTTGCATCATATTTTTTAATAGTTTCAGATTTTATAAAATACGCAAAAGATAACGGGATTCACGTAGGCCCAGGAAGAGGTTCAGGAGCGGGCTCAATGGTTGCTTACACATTGGGTATTACTGATATTTGCCCTTTAAAGTATGATTTGTTGTTCGAAAGATTTTTAAATCCAGATAGGTACTCAATGCCAGATTTAGATATAGATTTTGCAGACTCAGGTAG
The DNA here is from genome assembly GCA_031264325.1 of Endomicrobium sp. Taxonomy (GTDB): domain Bacteria; phylum Elusimicrobiota; class Endomicrobiia; order Endomicrobiales; family Endomicrobiaceae; genus Endomicrobiellum. The sequence goes on from JAISEE010000026.1 coordinate 1,265, forward strand.
AGAGCAAGTTATAGAGTATGTTCGTCATAAATATGGCGAAGAGAAATGTGCACAGATTATAACGTTTGGATCAATGCAATCCAGACTTGTTATAAAAGATGTCGCAAGAGTCATGGGATTTACGCCTACAGAGTCAAACAGTATAGCTAAACTTGTTCCGCAAAACGCAAGTATTGCCGAAGCATTGAAGTCTTCTGCAGATTTAATAAAACTTTTAAAATCTGATGAGCGCGTTGTGAGTCTTATAGAGACTTCTCAAAAGTTAGAAGGCCTTAAAAGACACACGGGTGTGCATGCTGCAGGTATGGTTATAGCTAATGAAGAGATAACTAATTATTCGCCACTTTCAAAAGGTTCAAAAAATATCATCACTACACAGTATGATGGTGCAGTGTTACCCAAGCTTGGTCTTTTAAAAATTGACTTTTTAGGGCTTAGGACACTTACTATTATTGATGAATGTATAAAATTTATTCACAAGAAAAAACCTGATTTTGATTTAGACAATGTGCCTTTGGATGATAAACAATCTTATAAACTTCTTGCCGAAGCAAAAACTATGGGCGTATTTCAACTTGAAAGTAAAGGCATGAGAGAATTAATAAGAAAACTAAAACCTAGCAATATTGATGATATTGTTGCTTTGATAGCTTTGCACAGACCAGGTCCTATGGGTTCTGGAATGTTGGACGATTTCATAAGTAGAAAACACGGAAAAACTCAGATTATTTACGATCATCCCTTGCAGGAGACTATATTAAAAAATACCTATGGTGTTATTTTATATCAGGAGCAAGTTATGAAGATGTCTGTTGTTATGGCTGGTTTTACGCCAGGGGAAGCAGATAGTCTTCGCAGAGCGATGAGCAAAAAAATTCCTGAAGTTATTGAAAAACAAAGGGAGAAGTTTATAAACGGCTCCAAAGCAAAAGGCATAGACAAAAAAATTTCTGAAAAAGTTTTTAAGAATATCGTAGCTTTTGCAGGATACGGATTTAACAAGTCCCACTCTGCAGCTTATGGCGTTGTGTCTTACAGAACTGCGTATTTAAAAGCAAACTATTGTTTGGAGTATTTAACAGCTTTGCTTAACAGCGAAATAGGTCGTTCGGCTGTAAAAGATAATGAAGAGAGTAAACTTGCAGTGTATTTAGATGATGCCACATTATTTGGCATTAAAGTGCTACCGCCTGATATTCAGTATTCCGATGGGCAATTTAAAATAGAAGGTTTAAATATACGATTTGGACTTCTTGCTATTAAAAACATAGGAGAAGGTCTGACACAATCTATAGAGCAGGCAAGGTTGGTTAGTGGCAAAGGAATCAAATTTAAAAATTGGGATGATTTTCTGCAGAGGATAGATTTAAAATCTACTAATAAAAAAGCTTTTGAATGTCTTGCAAAGTCTGGAGCGCTTGATTCTTTTGGTTCAGAAAGGCTTGAAACAAGGGCAAGTTTGTTGCAAAGTATAGATTCGTCAGTTAATAAAGCTGCAAAGATAAAACAGGAGAAAGAGTCAGCTCAGGGGTTTTTGTTTGACAGCTCTGAAACTATAACTAGTACGTCATTATTTCAAAAAACAAAACCTTTGGATATTTTTGAAGCATTAGAGTATGAAAAGGAAGTTTTGGGGTTTTATCTTTCAGGGCATCCTCTTGCTTTAAGAAAGAGGGAAATAACAATGTATTCCAATTGTAGACTAGATAAACTCCCAGAAGTCAAAGAAAGTGTTGATTTTAAAACAGCCAAGATTATACGTGTTGCAGGTATGATAGTTTCAATTAAAAAATTTATATCAAAAGTTAAAAAAGAACCTTATGCAAGAATTAAAATAGAAGATTTGTATGGCAGAGTAGATGCAGTTTTGTTTCCTAAAGTTTTTGAAAAATTTGAGGCCTATCTAACACAAAACAATGTTATTGTGGCGAAAGGTCAACTTATGGGGACGCAGGGACAACCTGAAATAATAGTTGAAGATATTATCACTATAGATGAAGCGAAAAAGAAATTTTCATCCAAACTCTGATGAAGTTTATTAAAATTTTTAAGTACAACGTGTGATGATGTTTTAGCCAAAGATTTTAAAAATTTTTAGAGCTAGTATTATAATTAAAGACAATAAAAAGTTTATATTGATTTGCAGTGTATTTTGCGCAGAATTTTTTTCAATAGAGATTGGCTATCTTTTAGTATAAAAAATTTTGTTGAATGAGATATTTTAATTAAGTTGTATGGAGAAAAGAATGTTAGATGTCAAAGTTATTAGAGAAAATCTTGAAGCTGTAAAGCGAGCTATGTTAACTAGAAACGAAGAAATAGATTTTATGGAGCTTTTAATGTGGGATGACGAAAGAAAATTTGTCATAAACAAAAATGAGAAGTTAAGGTTAAAAAGAAATAAAGTTTCTGAAGAAATCGCCAAGCTTAAAAGAGAAGGAAAAGAGCCTTTGTCTGAAGTGCTTGAAGAAATGAATGAAATAAGAGGCTTAATTCAAGAGCATGAAAAACAACTTTTGTCTTTGGAAAGCCATATAGAAGATTTTTTATTGGGACTTCCAAATATTCCAGACTCAAGCGTGCCTATTGGAAAAGATGAAAGAGATAATAAAATTATTAGATATGTCGGCGGTGATCCTAAAAAATTTTTTTTTAAACCAAAGTGCCATTGGGAGGTTGGTGAAAAGCTTGGGATTATTGATTTTATGACAGCTTCTAAAATTTCAGGATCAAGATTTGTTGTTTTAAAAAATGAAGGGTGTGTTTTAGAAAGAGCGATTATTTCTTTTTTTTTAGATACGCATAAAAAAAGAGGGTATAAAGAAATAATGACTCCGTATCTTGTAAATAGGGAATCTATGCTTGGCACGGGTCAGCTTCCTAAGTTTGCTGAGGAAGTTTTTAAGTGCGTTAATGATGAATTGTATTTAATATCAACTGCAGAAATTCCTGTTACAAATATTTATAGGAACGAGGTTTTGAATGAAGATAATCTTCCTAAAAAATTTGTTTCTTACTCTGCTTGTTTTAGAAGAGAAGCAGGTGCTTACGGAAAAGATACAAAAGGACTTATAAGAAATCATCAGTTTAATAAAGTAGAGCTTGTAAAGTTTGTAAAACCAGAAAACTCTGATGCGGAGCTTGAGTTGCTTGTTTTAGATGCTGGACATGTTTTGGAGTTGCTAAACATTCCTTACAGAGTTTTTCTTTTATCTAGTGGCGATATGAGCTTTTCGTCATCAAAAACTTATGATTTAGAAATATGGTTTGCTGGTGATAGTGTGTACAGGGAAATTTCTTCATGCTCGAGCTTTAAAGATTTTCAGGCAAGAAGAATGAACATAAAAGTGAAATATAAAGATAAAAAAAAGAAATTTATACATACATTAAATGGTTCTGGTGTTGCGGTTGGCAGAACTTTTGCTGCAATCATTGAATATTATCAACAAGAAGATGGCTCTGTTGTAATACCAGAGGCTCTTCGTAAGTATACAGGTTTTGATATAATAAAAAGTAAATAATAATTAGTTTTTATTTTTAAATTTGGTCCTCTCTGTTTTTGTTGTAAGAAAAAGAAAAAATCATCCAAAAGTAAATGTTAATAATCTTAGCTATAAATTACTAAATCACTTCATTTAATGAAGTGATTTAGTAATTTGAGCGATCTTATTTTAGCATTTTTCTTTATCGTTCCCTTTTTAAGTACAACTTTTTTCTTCTTGCATCCACAAGCCATTCTTGGCTCCTTTCAGAAAGTTATTCCACGTTTTATTTTCACAAGTGCTTTATGCTAACGAAAAGTTTAGATAGTATCTAAATACTATATTTATTAACATTTAATGAAAAATACATTTTATTTCAAGTCTTTGGACTATTTCGCGGTTGAAGCACCTGTCTTACATATGTTGTGTTGCAAGAAGAAAAAGAATCCAACCGGAGGGACAAATTGACATATCAAGTGTTTAAGTGTAAGCTCTAATTGTGGATGGTTCGATTGGCTTAAACCTTAAACCATATTATGATTGTAGCATGTTATATGCCCTATATTGATAAAATTTTAGATTCAATATTTAAATAAGGACAAAGACCCCTGTTTAAAATAAAAATTATTCCCATTAGGGATCCCTACTACATAGGATATAAATTTCTACAAGTAGAAAGCACAGTTTGACATTAACACCGGTGAAAAATAGTTACGATGATAATAAACGGGGATATTATAGCCATCAGAAAAAAAACTGTCGGATACAGTTTATCATTAAAGGAAAGGTATTGGTTGACGATCTGGAATATTTTGAAAAGATCTAGTTGTAAAATAAATTCTAAACATTTACTGCCGAACATTATTGAGTGAAATTTGCTTGTGCGTTTTACTTCTGCGACCATAACAAAATACATTACTCTGGCTAATGTTAAAAAGAAAAAGGATGTCAAAAAAAGCAAAATTCATCATTTTATCTTTAAAAAGTAAAGTTTTAATTATTTTATAAACATCTTGACTTGAGTTCAAAAAAATAGTTATAAGAAAAATTAGCGCTTGTTTTTAAATGCTTTGAGTGTATTCTCAAGCAACATTGTTATTGTCATTGGCCCTACACCTCCTGGTACAGGGGTTATAGCTATATTCATGTTTTTAACAGAATCGAAGTCAACGTCACCACACAGTCCGCTGGGAGTTCTATTGATGCCTACATCAATAACTGTAGCCCCCTCTTTTATAAAGTTTTTATTTAGAAATTTAGAGACGCCTATTGCTGCAATAATAATGTCGGCACTTTTGCATATTTTTTTTAAATTTTTGGTTTTGGAATGAGCCATTATTACCGTTGCGTTATTTGCAAGTAACAGTATTGAAAGAGGTTTACCTACTAGGTTAGATCTTCCAATGACAATTGCCGTTTTTCCTTCAATTGATATGTTTGACTTATGAAGAAGATATATAACACCTAATGGAGTACAAGAAACCAAAATATTTTTTTTGATAATTTCGTCCCAACTTTTTGACAAATTTAAAAGACCTGCGTTAAAAGGATGTAAGCCATCTACATCTTTTAAAGGATTTATTGCATTTATGCAGTTTTGGGTATATTCATTGTTTGGAAGTGGTAGTTGCAACAAAATTCCATCAACCTCGGAGTTTTTATTTAGTTTGTTTATTAAAGAGATAATATCTTCTTTTGAAGAATTTTCACTAAGACTGTGGTGGAAAGACTGAATCCCAGTATCCTGGCAAGCTTTAATTTTTGATTTTATATATATTTGACTTGCATGGTTTTGTCCTACTAAAATTGTTGCAAGACCTGGAAGTGTTCCTGTTTTTTGTTTGATTTTTTTGACTCTGTCTTCAACTTCTAATCTTAAGTTATTTGATATTTTTTTGCCGTCTATTAGTTTCATGTGTCCTCTTAAAATGACTTCTAATAATTTTATGATTATATCAATTAATAGATATAAATGTAAAATTATAAGCTATATACCTGGAGGGAGTGTTTTAATAATAAAACAAAAAAAGATGTCATAAATTATTATAAATCATAAATTAGTGCATGGTAAGTTTATATTAACAAATTTAAAAATAGACAATTCAGATACATTGCAGGGAACAAGAATTTTTTTGTATAATCTCTAACTATGGAGTGATTTTTTTGTGAGTAGTGCAAACAAATGTCTTGGTTAATTGGCAAATAGTTAAATACTAATATAGACATTATACCTATATTAGTATTTATTTTGTATTATTGTATTAAATGATGAAAACGGTGTACCAAAAAAATCAATAAAGATAAAACTAAAAAATGGAGGGGTCGCATAGTTGGCTTAGTGCGCTGGTTTGCTAAACCGGTATATGGGTGAAAATCTATATCGAGAGTTCGAATCTCTCCCCCTCCGCCAAACAAAGTGTTTTAATCAGTGCGTAAAAATTTGATAATTTAAAATTTTAAAGTATTTGCAACTTATATAAAAATTATCACACAAAAATAGCCTAATTAAAGTTTAGTACCACTTTAGCACCACAAGTATTTAATTATATGCTAGCTACTATAAATATGGAAACAAACAAAATAGTAGTTATAAAGTTATAAAGTTATAAAGTAATAATGTTATACATACATACACGTGTCAGTGTCTCTATGTTTTTTTAGGAAAGTCGTATTAGGTACAATTTTTAGAATTTTAGAAAAAAGAAAAATTGATGCTTAAAGGAAGTTTTTGAATTTTAGATATGGATTATTATGTGAATGAAAAAAGATAAATATAAAAGAAAGTTTAAAAGGATTGGGATGGAAAAGGCGCTGTGTGTGTTATACTCGTGATACCTAAAGCTAAAGAAAGAACCTACTTGATGTTCCGATTTAAGCTTTTAATGTTGTTTTTGGGTTTATAGAGTTATATAGAACAGTGATTGCTTTAAAAAGAAAGATGTAAAATGTGGATAAAGTTACTGAGAAGTTACAGAAGAGATGATATCATAGGTTTGTAGTCTTTTACATCTTAACATTTGTTAATCGTTTAACGCTTTGGACACGGAAACGTATCGGGAGAGGTGTTATGAAGTAAATAAAATGTTGCTTTAGCAGAATGCGAAGTTTTATAATGGGGCTCTGAGAGTGAGGGGAGTACATCTTAAAGATTATATTTATATTATAATTATAATATTGAGTAGTTTGTGGTGGTAAAGATGTAATTTATGTTATAAGCCGTGTAGATGATTTTACATTTTAAAAATTGAAACTGTGAATATGATTACTTTTTATTATAATGCAAATACAAGCATTGTAGCATATATAATAATCTAAATACAACAAAAGAAGTGTTTTTAATAATGATAGATCAAAAATAAGAGTTTAAAATATCGAATAATATAAACAGTGTTAGGGTAATCATGTTTTTGCCTTTATGTTGTTGAAATGATGGATAGAGTTATTAGGCAGACATGGGGAATAATTTTTATTGGAGGATCTTCTGGCTTTATAGAAGAGTCTTGTCCTATAAATGAAGATTTGTGGGTTGACATTTATTACTGATTTGTGTATAATCTATCATTCCAGGGGTGTAACCTCAATCTTGGAGTTAGTTATTGCGTTAAGAACATTATCATTGGGGTAGGTACAGGAATGGCAGTTCGAATACGTTTACAAAGAACAGGTAAACCAAAAAGACCTTATTATAGGGTTGTTGCAGTTGAGCAAAAGTCAAAAAGAGATAGGCAACCTATTGAAACTTTAGGACATTATGATCCTATATCCTTAAACAATAAGCTCAATATCAATATGGACAGAGTTAATTATTGGTTAAGTGTAGGCGCAAAAGCTTCCGAAACTGTGGCGACATTGATAAAAAAGAGTCAAATGTCTGAAAATAAATAATGTTTGTCTCTTAACCAAATAACGGAGGGACGACTTATGAAAGAACTAGTGCTTTTGATTGCGAAAGTTTTGGTTGACAATCCAGATCAGGTGGAAGTCAGAGAAATTGCAGGTGAAAAAGCAACAGTTTTAGAGTTAAAAGTCGCCGATGGGGACAGGGGAAAGATTATTGGTAAAGAGGGAAGAATAATTAAGGCAATAAGAATTATTGTGAATTCTGCTTCTGCAAAACTTGATAAGAGGGCAACGGTAGAAGTAGTAGGGTGAGCCTTTATGGATTATAAAAATAACGATTTAAGATGGAAGATATCTGAGATATTGGGTTTTGAAGTGTTTGATCAACGTGGAAACCTTATGGGTGTTCTTTCAAATGTTATATTAACAGGTAGCAATGATGTTTGGATTGTAAAATATTACAACGAAGAAGTTTTGATACCTGCGTTAAAGAATGTGGTAAAAGAAGTTAATTTTGCAAGAAAAAAAATTTTTGTCGTTTTACCTAAAGATTATGACAAAATTTATGATCAAGTAAAATCAGCTGACGAAGTTTTTGAGTATAATGGTTATTACGTATATGAAGATTGACATTCTTACAATATTTCCAGCAATGTTTCAAGGAGCGTTGACGGAAAGTTTGATAGGAAAAGCGTCTAAAAAAAAGATTCTTGATATTAGTGTGCTAGATGTAAGGTCTTTTTCTAAAGATAGACATAAAAAAGTTGATGATAGGCCCTTTGGCGGAGGTGTAGGCATGGTTATGAAGCTTCAACCTTTTTACGACGCCATAAGAAGTGTAGGCATTAAAAAAAAGAATAGTTTTTATAAAAATTCTTATGCCAAACCATGTGTAGTTTATATGTCGCCTCAAGGAAAAACGTTAAGTAACGAGATTTTAAAAAATCTTTCAAAGTTTAAACACTTGGTTCTTGTGTGCGGTCATTATGAAGGGATTGATGAGCGTGTGATGGATTATATTGATGAAGAAATATCCATAGGGGATTACATTCTTACTGGAGGAGAGATACCAGCGATGGTTTTAATTGACAGTATAGCGAGAATGATTCCAGGTGTTGTTAAAAAAAAGTTTTCAGTAACTAATGATTCTTTTTACAATGGACTTTTAGATTATCCTCATTATACAAGACCTGTTACGTTTAAAGGTCATAGAGTTCCTAATGTTCTTTTATCTGGAAATCATAAGAAGATTGAATCTTGGCGTCAAAAAGAATCTTACAAGCGCACAAAAGAAAGGCGTCCTGATTTGCTAAAAAAATAAATTAAAAATATTAGAACGCAGTGTTATTTGTTTCGCGTTTGTTATTTGAGGAGAGTAGTAAAATGTTATTATTGGACTATGTTCAATCATTACAAAAAAGAGACTTGGGCGTATCTTTTAAGTCGGGCGATCGTGTGAAGGTGTACTTTAAAGTAGTTGAAGGGGAAAATGAAAGAATTCAGGTTTTTGAAGGAGTTGTTATCCGCATGAAGGGTAGCGGTCTTTCAAAGACTTTTACAGTTAGGAAGGTCTCATTTGGCGTAGGGGTAGAGAGAATTTTTCCCATCAACTCTCCTCGTATAGATAAAATTGAAGTTGTAAGACATGGAAAAGTCCGTAGAGCAAAATTATACTATTTGAGAAATCTTTCAGGTAAAGCTGCAAGAATTATTGAAGACTCTTCAAAGAGATTTATAAAAAAAAATGCGGATTAACATACATGTAGGTTTCTGTTGCCAACTAAATTAGTTTATTAGAGCGAATGACTGTTTTGATAAAATTTATGATAAAGAATTTTCATCTAAAGACATGATCATTTTTGACTTAAACGTTTCGAATAGCTATTCGAAAAAGAGAGAAAAATTTTTGACATATTTGACATAATAAAAAAGTTTTATCCTATATTGTTGAAATAGTTGACAATAGTGATAATAGTATTAAGTATTATTGATCTATAAACATACTATATATAAGCTACACTTCTTGAAATGTCTATGAGCTGTTTCTAAATTGTAAAATAAACCAGAAAATTATATTTAGTTGATTGTACAAAATTCATGAAATCCAAATCCTTGAGCTTAATTAAGAAGCTTTTATATGTGGAGGTGTAAAACACTTGTGTGGCTACTACGGTTTCAATTATTGCAAAAATTATAAGAGACAGATTGATATTATATTATAAATAATACGCAAAACAATATCATGTTTATCAATTTGAAAAATACAAAGAATATGGCACAAAAAAACATATAGAAGTCTTATGGAAATATAAAATTTGTCCTATTTGTTTTAATTATGCAGAGTGATTTTTGTTCCAACGAAGAGACAAATGTTTAAAATGGTTAAGCCAATGATGAAAAAAGAGTGATAAGTTATAAGGCTTTGAAAAAGAAATTATGACATATTTAAAAGATTGAAGTATACAAAATTTGATACAAATTTAAAAGTGCCTAAAGTGATTCTTTTATTATCAGAAGTCTAAACTTATCGTTTAGGCTTTAAACTGTAATTAGTTGAATTGCAGCGAAAGTGGTATATATAAATATTACATTGACTGTGCATTTAAAACTGGAGAATAAGCAATGATAGATTTACATACACACACATTATTTTCGGATGGGGGTTTAAGTCCGTCTGAACTTGTTTATAGGGCTAAAAAGCATGGATATACAGCCATAGCTATTACGGATCATGTCGACCACTCAAATATGGATTTCGTTATCCCTAGGATTGCAAAATTAGCGAAGATTTTGACTGAAAGTTATGGCATATTTGTTTTACCTGGAGCTGAACTTACATACATCCCTCCGCGTCTTACTAGGGAAGTTTCTCGTGAGTGTAGAGCACTTGGGGCAAAAGTTGTAGTTGTCCATGGGGAAACTATTGAAGAAGTAGTTCCTGAAGGGACAAACTTGGCTGCTGTTGAAGCAGAGATAGACATACTAGCACATCCAGGCCATTTGTCTGATGAGGTTGCCTTGCTTGCAGCAAAAAATGATGTAAAAATAGAAATTACTACAAAATCAAAACATGGTATTACAAATAAAGAGGTTGCCCAAGTTGCTTTAAAAAATAAGGCAAAACTTGTTATTAATACTGATACTCATGAACCTGAGCATCTTTTAACAAAAAAACTTATAGCAAAAGTTTTGTCTGACGCAGAGCTTGATACAGATTTTTTTGATGAGATGCAAAAGAATTCATTGGAAATAGTTAATAAGGAAGGTTGATAGGAATGCAATGCAGTTTTTTGAAAAAAGTACATGACATTATCACTAAATCAGCCATAAAAGTTTTAACAATTACAATTTTTATAGCCTTGATTGCAGTTGTTATAATTTTTATTTATTGCTATTGTTCAAAAATTCGTAAGATTGATAATTTATCCTCATTAGGTTTGGCAAAGGCTTATTCCACTTTTGCCAACGGAAATCAACAGTTAGGCATAGTAATGTTGGATGAGGTCATAGCAAAGTATCCAAAAGCCCCTGCATCGTATCAAGCGAAGTTATCTAGAGCCGACATATTCATTGAGCTTCAGTCTTATGATGAAGCTTTAAATATTTTAAAAGAAATCGAAATTAAAGCTAAGTCGGAAGCTATAAAATCTTTAGCATTGGCAAGGATCATTTATATTTATGATTCTAAAAAAGATTATTTCGGTGCTATAACTGCATCAAAAGAGTTTATAGGTAAATATTTTGATCACTTTTTAATAAGAGATATTTATTTAAATTTGGCTGAGTATCATCTTGTGACAGGCTCAAAAGACGAAGCCGTAAAAACGTTTAATGAAGTGTTGATTAGTTTTCCGGCAACACAAGAAGCAGAAAAAGCTCAAAAAAGAATTAATGAAATAAAATAACATAAAAGGAGATAAGATGTGTGGGAGAAGGTAAATCAAATGAAAAAGATAATCTTATCGTTGCTATGCGTTGGTGTATTGTGTTCTTTTGCTATCGCTGCTCAAAAAAATGTGACTTCTGAAAGTCAATTTGTCGAAAAAATTGGAGTTGGTTTTAATCCTTCTGTACTGCATTTACCTGTGCTTTCTGCAAGATATTGGTTGACTGAACTTGTTGGGATTGAAGGTTTTTTAGGGTTTAGAATAGATGATAATCATACCAATAAGAACAGATATATCGTAGGTGGAAAATTTTTATATATAATAAAATCTTATGAAAAATTAAATGTTTTTTCTAGTGCAAGCTTGGCTCTGTATAGAGGAAAAGAAACTTTTGGTATTATTATAGGTGGATTTGGTGTTGAGTGGTTTGCATTGGATGTTTTATCTCTTTCTATTGAGGCTGGTCTTTCTTTCAGCATAGGAAGAAGAGGGGTAAATTCTATTGGAACGAATGTAGAAAATATTCCAAAAATTAGTATAAAATATTATTTATAAATCAAAAAATTGATTATTGTGAATATTATACAAGTTTATATATTCTATACAAAAATCAAAAAAATAATAGAGATGCAAAAAATAATAACCAATAATAGTTATAGATTCTGTAAATCGTGTTTGGTATGTATGATCTTATTTCTAGTAAGCAGAAAAATTATTGAGGCAAATAATAAGTTTTATGAAATTCTTAAATTGTAATAATTTTTTATGAAGGAGATATTTATTTACAATAGAGTTTTTAATGAAAAATAATTAGGTAGCTTTGTTCGAAACCGATGATTATAAAAGATTAATATAAAATAGAGATAATCATGGACTGTGTCAATAAGCAAAGTCAAAAAAATAAAAAGCAAATGTTTGGAAAGCGTAGGTGTGGTTGGTAATATTAACGAACTGTTCAAAATTATTACCAATTATTTATAGACATTTCAGGTTGAAAGATCTATTAAAATTTATTAAATTAAATATTTTTAATATAGTCTTAATAGTAAAAAGTTATTTTTAAGGGAGATGATGTATTTATAATTATTTTTTTTATTCTTTCTTTAGTTGGTTTAGTTAGTGAAATTGCTTGAAGGTCATAAAAATAGTTGCTGGATATTTATTCATTATTATGGGAAATGAAGTAAATCAAGTAACTCTTTGTAGCTGTTGAGTGTTAAATTTGGACATATCACACATATATTTTTTACGTTGTGTGTTTGGCTCAGTTGGATGACTTAACGTTTCTCTTTATGAGATGGTGTTATGTTATGGGCATGGTTGCAGAAGTAGCTTTGTTTGTTTTAAAATAATTGACAATAGAAATATTATTTTTTCCGGGCGTATATTTGAGTATGTTTAAACTGTAAAAACTTATCTTGAAAATTCTAAAGTGAAAATACAAATATTTTTTTGTTAAACAGTAGAGACGTGGTAGAAGCATATATTTTTTAAACATTGTTGAATTAAATATTTTTTTTAAAGCAAGATACTTGTGCTTACAGAAATAAAATCATTTGATGGCTTTAAATCTAAGGTTGAAAATGAAGTTTTTAATAAATTTGCGATTGAAACAAGCAGAACATAAAATAAAGATAAACAAAAGTTTTACTTAAAAATAATTTTTTGGATTTTTATACTTGCCAAATATTGGAGACGGTTTTAAAAATTGTTTTATCTTTTATGTAACAGATAAAAGAGTTGAGCGAAAGTATATGGACCTGCAAAATTTCTACTAAAATATGTTATGTTATTTTATATATAAATAACATAATAATTGTGTTTATATAGATAACATTATCCGTTGAAAATGAACATATAGGTAGATGATGCGTTTCATTTAGCAAAATGTGCATTCTTATCAATCTATTTAGAGCTATGATGAACTGTATAACGGAAGCTTTTATTTATGATAATGTTAAATTTAATGCAGTTGTGGAAGTAGTAAGACTAAGTCGACATATGGGTTAGTGGATGTTGTGTTAATATGGTGGTAATTGTGCAAAATTTTTCAACACTTCTCACAGCAATATTGAATTGAGTTTGAATATATTTTGGAGTTTAATCTTTTTGGAGCCTTTTTTTGATTCTAGGGTTTGAAAAAAGAAAGATAAGTAATATGTGTAAGTTATAAGAAGTCAAAAGACATCGATAAATTAAAAATATTTTTTTGAAAATTATGTGGTATTAAAAGTTTATAAATATGTAAAAGGTGCTTTTATGATGTGGCGTTGAGCAATTTGCCAAGTTAGAAAATGAATTTGATGTTTCTGAGGGGCAATAGATGTATGTATGTGAGTTCTTTTTTTCAAAAACTTTGTTTAATTTGCTTAAAATGATGCAAATCAAGATATTATAAACACTGCAAAAAGTTTTTGAATTAATGGAACTATACTCCCATGATATATTTTTTATTTAATTGTTGATGAAGTTATAATGATTGAATTAAAATAAATTTTAGATAAATTTGCAAATGTTGTTAATAAAATTATTTTTTTGAAGAACCTTATCAAGAGATTCAAAAGTTAGATAATGTTCTGATAGATATTTTCAAAAAGATTAAATTGACTAGGAGTTGCCAGAACAGAGCAGAAAATACTCTCAGTGTGCAAAGTGGTGATTTTCTTATCATTTGTTAAAATTTATAGGATAGATGTTTGACAATAGGCCATAAAGTTTAATAAACATGGAGGGAAGCAGTGTGGAAGCTTTAAAATCTTTAGATAGAGCTTTAACAAGAAAAGAAATGAGATTAGAGGTCGCAAGACTCCAAAAAATAGGTAAAAAGGTCGTTTTTACAAATGGTTGTTTTGATTTGTTGCACTTAGGACATGTAAGCCTATTTAAGAAAGCTAAAAGCATGGGCGATGTTTTGATAGTTGGTATAAATTCAGATAAATCATTACGTTGCCTTAAAGGTTTAAAAAGACCGTTGGTTGGTGAAAAGGACAGAGCTAAACTTCTTCTTTCATTAAAACCTGTAGATTATGTGATTGTGTTTAACGAACATACTCCGAAAGAAGTTTTAAGAGATATTCGTCCAGATATTTTGGCAAAAAGTTGTGATTACAAATTGTCTGAAATAATAGGCAGAGAGTTTGTAAAAAAAGTTTACAGGTTTCCTTTCGTAAAAGGAAAATCCACGACAGCTTTAATAAATTTAATAGTGGAAAGATATGCCTATAAAAAATAAAAAAAATATTTTAGACCTTTCAAATTTTTACAACGTGAAAAGAAGCATAGCGTTTTTGGGCAAAAAACTAAAAAAAAATAACAGTAAGGAATTTGTTTTTAGAATAATAGATGCAAATTTAAATCGTTGTCGTGAAGGTTTGAGAGTTGTTGAAGACAGCTTGCGTTTTATTTTTGATGATAAGATTCTTTATAAAAATATTCGTTCTGTACGACATGGAGTTGATAAAATTTTAAGAAATAAATATGGCGAACTTATAAAAAAAAGAGATTCTGTTGAAGATTCTGGCAGACAAATATTAGAAACAACAGCAAAAAAATTGCCAGTCGTAATAATTGCAAACTTTAAACGAGTTGAAGAATCTTTAAGAGTTTTAGAGGAATATTCAAAAGTTTTTGCTCCAGAAACATCTATAGATTTTAAAAAACAAAGATATCTAACTTACACGACAGAAAAAAAAGTATATATAAAATATAAAAAATTTTTTGATAAAAAATAATGATATAAAATAGTTTAGTGAACATATTTTAAGTTTATTGGTAAAGTTAGTGTGGTGGGTGGCAAAGTTAACAATATTGAATAGTATGGGTTTAAAAGTAAAAATTAAAAATGCATTTTAAAATGAGGAAAATAAAATGACACTTATAGAAGATGCAAAAAATAAAAAAACAAATGATTTGATTAAATCTGTTGCTCAATTGGAAAGTTTTAGTGAAGATTTTATTAGATCAGGCGTTGCCTCAGGGACTATAATTATTCCTAAAAATATTAATAGAACGCTTGAGAAAATTACTGCAGTAGGCGCTGGCCTTAAAACTAAAGTCAACGCCAATTTAGGCACTTCTCCTGAGCATGTAGATCTGGATGAAGAGCTACAAAAATTGGATGCTGCTGTAAAAGCTGGTGCTGATGCGGTTATGGATTTGTCTACTGGTGGTAATTTAACGCAAATAAGAAAAGAAATACTTGCAGCATGCCCAGTACAAGTGGGCACAGTACCTATTTATGAAGCAGCTTGTAGGACTGTAGCAAAAGGCAAAAAAATATCTCAGATTGATGGTGAACTTTTGTTTGATGTTATAGAAGAACAAGCTGAACAGGGTGTTGATTTTATTACGGTACACTGCGGTATAAATAAAGAAACGGTTGAGGTGTTAAATCGCCAAGGTCGTCTTGTTGGAACTGTAAGTAGAGGAGGGTCTTTTTTGGTGAAAACCATAAACGCTACAGGAAAAGAAAATCCTTTGTACGCACAATATGATAGACTTTTAAAAATAGCAAAAAAATATGACATAACTTTAAGTCTTGGTGATGGATTTAGACCTGGGTGTCTTTTTGATGCCTCCGATGGACCTCAAATTGCAGAACTTTCAGTTTTGGGGGAACTTGTTTTGAAAGCAAGAGTTGTAGGTGTGCAGGCTATGATAGAGGGGCCTGGGCATATACCGTTAGATCAAGTTGAAGCTAATGTGACCATTGCTAAAAAATTAGGGCACAGTGCCCCTCTTTATTTTTTGGGACCTCTTGTAACAGATATTGCTCCTGGATATGACCACATAACCTCTGCGATAGGTGGGGCTTTAGCAGCAACCAAAGGTGTTGATTTTATTTGCTGCGTTACTCCAGCTGAACATTTGAGACTTCCTAACGTCCAAGATGTTCATGAAGGTGTGATTGCTGCAAGAATTGCAGCTCACGCGGCAGATATTGCAAAAGGGGTTCGCAGTGCAAGAAAATGTGATGATGAAATGTCTAAATGGCGTAAAGCCAGAAATTGGGAAAAGCAAAAAGAATTTTGCATTGATCCTATTAAGTTTGCAAAAGAAAGGGATAAACTTTTGCCAAGTCAAGAAGATGTTTGCACAATGTGTGGTGAGTTTTGTTCTATGAGAGATGATAAATAAAACAATATGTATAAATGTATAAAACGAACAAATATTAATTGGTGTTTTAATTTAAATAACATCATTTGTTTTATCTAATCAATAATTTAGGTGTTTATTGTCATAAGTTTATATTGATAGGTTATAATCTCAGCTAAACAGTTGCTGTGGGCAAAGCTTTTTTCTTGACTCTTTTTGTTCTTTTTTTAGAAAGGACACATAGTCAGGAAATGGGACAATGGATTTTGTTTTATCAAGCCATACATATGCAGCGAGGTCTTTAGTAAATTTGATTTTTACTAGGTTTCCAGAACCTGCAATACTTGGTTTCCATGCCGATCCGATAATGTTTTTATAGTGCGTTTCTTTTCTTTCTGTGCGTATAGCTTTGCTACTGTATATTTTTAACTTTTGTTTAACTATTTTTTCAGCATCTTTAGGCTCTGTGGCAATTTTCACAAAATTGATGTGGAGTGTTGCTGCCATTTCGGGAGATTTTTCATGAAAATCTACTATATAGTCAATTCCTTCGATAAAATCTTTTGTGCAGAATGTTGAAGTTATAAAAGAAAATATAACTCCTAAAATAATAAAAGACTTTTTCATTGGCATCACCTATTTTAGAATTGTTATTACACACATAATATAAATTATATAAATTTAGACAGAAAAAATTTGCTAAAAATCATATTTGATACAGTGATTTATAAATTTAGACTTTTGTAGTAAATTCAGTATATAATATTTTGCAAGAAGTTTAAATAGGAGAAAAATGGGTGTTATAGGGGAATCTAAACAGGTAAAGTTGTTTTGTGGAATAATTTTTTCAAACGAAGAGATAAAGTGTAATTCATTTGAAAAGCTTGAAAAAAAATTTGGAAAAATTGATTTAATAAGCGATACGATACCTTTTGATTTTTCAAAGTATTACAACTCTGAAATGGGTGACAATTTAAAACGCTTTTGGATTTCTTTTGAAAAGCTGGCTTCTGCTGCGGATTTAGCTGAGATAAAAGTTTTTACAAATTTCATTGAAAATAGTTTTGTTATATATAATTATAATAAAAGAAAAATAAATATTGATCCTGGCTATATAACTCCAGCAAATGTAATACTTGCCACAACTAAAGACTACAGCCACAGAATTTATTTAAAAAAAGGAATATATGGTGAGGTTACAACAATATATCAAAAAAACAGCTATATAAAACTTCCATGGTCATATCCTGATTATTTATCACCAATAGCTGTTAGATTTTTTTTAAAAACAAGAGCAGTGCTTATAAATAAATTAAGGAGAAAGTGATGTTTGTTTAATACTATTTATACACAATGTGTTTTTTTGTTTCGATATTGTAGCGCTTTTCCATTTATATAAGACAATTACCAAAATCTCTGTGTCAATTACATGGTCGTTCGTTTGGATATATTTGTATTGATATATGGAGTATATTTTTTATTTTAATTAATAAGTAATATTATAAATTTAGCAACATGCGCAATTTTATTATTTGTATTAAAGTCAAAAAAATTAGATATTTTTCAACTTTTGTAACAACGATCGTAATATACTCTCTTTGATTGGATCTTCATTAAACTTTATATTTATTTTAAACGTTAAAAAGTGAATTTGAAAATTTCAAACTTGCTAATAAACTCTTTAAGGATTGTGTGGCTTTTAGGTATACATGTTAATTATTTTTTTTTCAGCAAAAGTGTCATGTTTAAAAACGTTTTGATAAAGTTATGACTTTAAACATGATTATGATAGTTATCACAATTGATGTAGTATGGATAAAAAAATGAAAAGTATCTTTTAACTATTGGTTTTGCAATAAAAACTAAGCATGATGTTTATAGTTGTTTAGTAGTCAAAATGGATAATTTTTTTCAATGATAGGAAAAATTTGACTTTGAATCTTTAAGAAATAAAAAAAGAAATAAAAAAATATAGTTGCTAGTAATATTGTAAATGTCACAGGCATAAACGATATTTATTACTAAAACAATGAAAGCATCTTAAAAATTTTGTCAAGTATTTGAATTATAAAGTTACATAGTATAAGTCATTATTCTATATTTTTTACATTTTTTAGATCAAGGAATTAGTGTAAATTAAATAGTTTCCATGATCTGACAAGTCTTTTTTTTTGTTGAAATAACATGTGAGTTTTTATGAAGTATAGCTATGGACTTGTATGATAATATATAACTAGTAACTCGGAATTTATTTCTTGGGCATTATAGTTGTGATAATAATTAACTGAATGGAGTTGGTTGTATGTTTTGCTGACAACGTTGTTGATAACTAAAATATAAGCAAGGAGTTCTTTATTTTATTTTTTTAACCTGGGATGATGAAGATAAGTGAACAAAAGTCGATTAATGAATCATTTAGCGAAAAGAGAAAAAAATATTGTCTTGCTAAATGTTTAAAAGAGTGAGATATTGCAAAATTATTCTGAAAGATTTATTCATAAACATCAGTTTCATTTATATATAAATGAAATACAACATGTTTCTGAGTTATTTGCAGTATATTTTAAGTTTATGTTGATAAGCTTTGAATAAATGTTATTTTGACTTACTGGGATGGGGAGTGGTGGAATCAAAGCAAAAAGGGTCACAGAAAAATATATGAGTTTACGAAAAGAATAAGGTTATCTTGTGCTTGCCGTGTTGCAATATTTGTTACGCTTATTTTTCATATAAAAGTTGATTAAAAAGTTTTTTTGCATCAAATCAATTTTTGCCATCTAAATGATTGGTTACAAATAAGAGATTATACAAAAAAATATCCTACATAACTTGAAGTTTTTGAAAAAATGCAGAAAAGTTATTTTTTCGTATCATAGTCAACAAAAAATGTTGCTAGAAATTTTTCTATGATACTTTTATTATCCAAGTAACATAGAATGGGATGTTAATTTTTTTACAATACAATACTTGACATGCTTGAATACTGATTTCTACAGTTTACTTGTTGCTGTTGTAGTAAAAGTTTAACAAATTGTAAGTTACTAAGATTTAAGTAGAGATAATTTTCATATTGATATCGGTAAGTTTGCAAGTATTGAAAACAAGAGTTGTAAAACATCTAAGGTTTGCTTTTTGTTTGGGTTTGTGCTAATTTTATTTTGTTCACTTTTTTTGGGTTGGGAATTGTGCAAATCTTAATGATGCTTGAATTTACGTATTTGTTTAGGGCTCTAAAGTCTTTATTTACATAATAAGATAAACCGAATATTTTTTTATCGTGATACAGATAAAAAATTGATTTATTATTGAAAAAGATATAACTTTTTATATTTAATATAGAAGTTAAGGAAACTATAAATTAAATCCGATACGACGTATCTGATTTAATGATTTTGTTAAATCAATATTATTGTTAAATTGAGGATTTATAAAAATTTCTCTAAGGTGTCAGTAAAATGTGAAAATTAAAACTAGATTTTTTTCATAAGAACTGATGCCCCATCTTTATTGTCAACCATTTTATAGCCTTTTTCATCTATGATATTTCTAATTCTGTCTGACTCCATCCAATTTTTATTTTTTCTGGCCTCATTCCTGTCTTTCAAAAGTTTTTGCAGTTCATTATTGCTTTGTTTTTTAGGCAAAAGAATTCCTAAAGAAGTTTCTGCAAAATTTTCATAAAGGTTTTTTAGCTGTGAAAGTCTTTGCAGTTTTTTAGTAAACAGTTCTTTTAATATTATACTCTTTAATTTATGAAGATAAAACAATGCTTTTTTAGAGTTAAAATCATCATCAAGCGCTTGTAAAAATTTTTTTTGTAAATCCAGCAAATCTTTGTCGGTTATTTTTTTAGATGATTTTTTATCAGTAGAAAAAAGGAGTCTTAAGTATGCGTCGTCTATTTTTTGCAAAGTACTTTTTGCTGTATCAAGTCCTGCATATGAAAAATCCAAAGGACTAGAATAGTGCTGCGTTAAAAGATAATAACGGACAACTCTGGGATCATATTTTTCAAATATAACTTTTAAAGTAAAAAAATTGTTTAAAGATTTTGACATTTTTTTTTTGTTTACAGTAACAAAACCGCTATGTATCCAATATTTAACAAAGGGTTTGCCTGTTTTTGTTTCGCTTTGAGCAATTTCATTTTCGTGGTGTGGAAATATCAAGTCTTGTCCGCCTCCATGTATGTCTATGGTGTCTCCAAGTAAAGTTGATGACATGACGGAACATTCTATATGCCAGCCTGGTCGTCCTTTTCCCCAGTGGCTTTTCCAAGAGACCTCTTGAGGTTCATTTTTTTTTGTCTTTTTCCACAAAACAAAATCACATGTAGCAATTTTATCATTGCAAATCTCTACTCTGGCACCAGCTTTCAAATCGTCAAGTTTTTTTTTGGAAAGTTTTCCATAGTCTTTAAATTTAACTACTGAAAAGTATACGTCACCGTCAATTTCATAAGCAAACTTTTTATCTATGAGTTCTTTTACAAAATTTATTATTTCAGATATCATTTGCGTTACTCTAGGATAAATTTCTGCTTTTAAAATATTCAACTTATCTGTTTGGGTAAAGTAATCATCTATGTAAGTCTGAGAAAGTTCATTAGGTTTGATATTTTTTTCCAGAGATCTTTTGATAATCTTATCGTCAACATCTGTAAAATTTTGAACATGTTTTACTTTATATCCTCTTTTTAAAAGATGTCTTTTTATAATATCAAAAACGACATATGTTCTTGCATGCCCTAAGTGAACTTCGTCATATGGAGTTATGCCGCACACATACATTGATACAATTTTTTTTTTTGAGGATTAAATTTTTCTTTTTTATTTGAAAGTGTATTATAAATTTTTATCATTATGACGTCCTTTTTATTTTTCAGAAATTGACGTTGTTGCCATGACGGCTATTCCATTACCATGTCCTAAAAAACCTATTTTTTCGTTTGTGGTTGCCTTGATCCCTACCCTTTGTTTTGAAATGTTTAAAGCTTTTGATATATTTGATTTCATGTCATCGCTAAAAGGATAAATTTTAGGATATTCTGTGATAACTGTAATATCTATATTGTTAATTTTATAGTTTTTCTTTTTGAGTTTTTTGTAAACATATTCTAAAAGCAAAAGACTTGATATGTTTTTATATTTAATATCAGTATTTGGAAAAAAATATCCTATATCATTTAGCCCTGCGGCACCAAGCAATGCGTCCATTAAAGCATGAAGAAGAACATCAGCATCGCTGTGTCCGTCAAGTCCTTTAGGGCTTTGTATTTCTACACCACCCAAAACAAGTTTTCTTCCTTTTTTAAATCTGTGAATATCGTATCCATATCCAATGTACATTTTTCCCCTTTTAATAGTTTTTCTGCTAATGCAAAATCTTGTTTTGTAGTTACTTTAAAATTAGGAAATTTAGTTTCAACGGTTGAGATTTTGATTTTTAATCTTTCAACAACCTGCGAGTCATCAGTTGTGTCTTCTGTAATTTTTTTTGAATATGCTTTTTTCAAAAGTTTTGTTTCAAAAACTTGAGGTGTTTGTGCACTTCTTAAAGCATTTCTGTCTAAAGTTTTTAATATTTGTTCTTTGCTGGAAATAAGCTTAACTGTATCTTTTGTCTTTTCAACTGCTATAGCGGCTTTTGTTTGTGTTGCTTTTTTTAAAACTGTCAAAATATCAAGCTTTGAAATAAGCGGTCTTGCCGCATCATGCACAGCTGTAAAATCAATATCGTCTTTAATTAGAGCTAATCCGTTTTTTACAGAGTCAAATCTTTCCTGTCCGCCTAACACAAACTCAATTTTATTTAACAGCTTATCTTTCTGTTTTTTTAAAGAGTCAATCATATATTTAGGCACAACTGTTATTATTTGTTTAAAACTTTTTATGGAAGTAAAAGCTTCAATACTCCATATGAACATTGGCTTTCCATTAAGTTTTAAAAACTGTTTTGGAATTTTATATCCGAATCTCTTTCCTTTGCCTGCAGCTAATATTATAGCGGCATTTTTCACTTGACTTGTCCCGTATTCCACCTAAGTTTGCTAAATATTATTTTTTTTCTGTTGGAATAAATAGTTACAGATGTTATCCTTAAGCCAGCGTTTTTTTTCATATAAATCCTTTAGAACTCTTCGACTGTAATTTTTTATTGTCAAAATACTACATTGTTTGATTATACTAATCACATTTTTTTGTTAAATGAATTAAATTTTAATATTTATATCATTAATTACTGATTAGACATAATGCCTTTTTGCGCAACTTTTTAAAAAATGTACAAAAAACTAAATAAATAAAATTTATTTTGATTATATCACAAACTCTACAATTCTACCATCAATAAAAACACATGGATCTATAATAATAATTTTTTAGCATTTTTTAATTTTATAAAGTCGATAAAATTATAATAACGCACAGTAAAAATACAACCAGCATTATGCATTTATATTTTTTTAAAAAATTTTTCAGCAATTTTTATGTCTGGGAATTTTCCCGTCCATAATCTAAAGGCATAAGCTCCTTGCCAAATAAGCATTCCCTCGCCAGTAAAAATTTTTAATTTATTGTCTTTTGCAAACTTAACAAAAGGAGTTTTTTTATTATATATAAGATCATATACAATTAAGCTGGTTTTTATTTTGTCAAAGTTAAAAGGCAACCTGTCATTTTTTTTCATTCCACATGAAGAACAATTTACAAGCAAGTCTGTACTGTCAAGAACATTTTTAACATTATTTATGTCTATAGCTTTAACTTTAAACTCTTTTGCAAGAATTATTGCTGTATCTAAAGTTCTACTTGCTATATATAGTTGTGATTTTTCAGTTTTTAGAGCATACACTACGGCCCTTGCTGCTCCGCCTGCCCCGATAATAATAGTTTTTTTATTTTTTGTGGCGATATTTTTAACTTTTAAATCTTTGGCAAATCCTAAATAGTCGGTATTATATCCATAAAGTTTATTTTTTTTAATTATTACAGTGTTTATACTTCCTATTTTTTTTGTATTTTTATCTATAACGTCAATATATTTAAGAGCTTTAATTTTATGAGGAACAGTTATATTAAAGCCATTAAATTTAAGTTTTTTCAAGGACTCTATTGTACATTCAAGATTATAATCTTTTGGTTCGAATGCGAGATAAACACAGTTTAAGTGTTCTTTTTCAAACCATTTATTTTGTATAAGAGGAGAAAAGGAATGTTTTACAGGGCATCCAAGAATTGCAAATAATTTTGTTTCTGTGTTTATCATAAATAATCACCTTAATAAACCTTATCTTATAGAATAATATTTATAACTAAAGACTTCAATCTACTTAAAGCTATATCTGTTTCAGGTTTAGATCAAAAATCACTACACTATTGATGAAAGTGTTCTTAATATATTTATTAAATAATTACAAAAATTACAAATCACACTCGCAGCGTAAGTACTAAAAGCAGTGTGTCTTTGTAGTAATAATTATTTAATTGCATGATATTTATTTATTATCTCATCGTAGGATAATTTATTATTTTACGGTGTTGTGGGTGTGGATTTTATTGTATTTTGTGTATATAAAGTAAACAAAAAAAACGAACATAAAAATATTTATTCTTTTTATAACCTTTTAAACTTTGCAATGATTTTCTCTTTAACTATTGTTATTTATAAACACTCTGTCATCGTTTACTTAAAATAGTATTGTAATAGAAAAGATTGTGTATCTTGAAGTTTCTATGAAAAATAATGCATCTACGAGATGTTCTACCAATAATGACGGATCGTAGTTATTTCGTTACTATATTTTGTGAAAATGTTTGGGTATTATAATAAGTAAAATATTATTAGCAATTACTCAGTTTTTGTGATATATTATGTGTGGTGGTTGGTTAAGGTGCATATATTGTTAACTCTATATTATTATAGCTTTCCAAGGTATTATTTGATTTTATTGCCAGTAAATCTTTAAGACTCTTCTGGGCGGTGCATTATATTTTAAATGGTTCAGGAATTAACTTTTTTCAATGACAAAGTATTATTTCAAGATGATGAAGCGTTTTATCATTGCATATAACGGATCAGAATAGATAACACTGTTTGTGGTGAATTTCAAGCAATAGACAATAACGCGCTTTAAGCAATGATGTTGCAGTGCAGTATATAAAATGTAACACTAAGTGCTAAGGTTTTATGGTGAAGCATATTATGTTACGATGTATCATGTTGATATACTTGGTTGGTAATTCAAAGGTAAATTTTGACGGAGAGGTAGTGGTTTATTTACAAGTAAATGAATGATGAAGTTGAGGCAATTAGTGCTGAATTTAAATATAGATGAATGAGCGTTGTGGAATGAATAGCAGTTTGACATAATAAATTAGGAGAAACAAAAATTAATAATAGGGTGTAACAGCATACAAACATGACATTAAAAGTAGACGGTACAGCTGGATACGGACGGTGGAGTATATGTGGAAAATAAATTTGTGCAAAAAAGGGGGTGGTATTTATGGATGAACTTGCATGGAGAGCTCTGATGGAAGTGGGTATATTAAAGTTGAAAAGTTTTGATTTGACGTTTTAGATGACAGTGATTATTGTATGATTCATGGAAGGCAGTGATTTAATTTAATAAAAGTAATGTATGTGATGGAGAAGTAATTTATGAAGTAATTTATAATAAGAAAGTGGCAAGTTGAACTAAAACGAATGATGCATTTGAAATTTGGGAACAGTTAAATGGGAAGCATATAAGTTGATGAAATGTGATAAAAGGATATTACGAGGGCGAGTTGTGTGAGTGTGGATTTTGAAACGTGGGAGCAATGCTTAGTAAGAGAAGAAGCACTTTATCAAAGAGTTACATAATGAGATGTTATTATTAAGAGAGATATGCTAGAGGCATGATAAAATTGTATCACTAAAATTTGTGTTTAATCAAATGAAAACTGACAGACCATTGATTTTTTGTTGTAAAGCACAATGCAATGAGAACTGGAAGCGATGTCAGTTAACTTAAGTGTGAGGATACCAAAAGTTGGGTGATAAGTTGCAGGGCTTTATGAATGCATTGGATGATGCTATGATATAGGATAATTTGAAAAAAATATTGCTGAATTGAAGGGTGTGTGTTTTTTTTGTTTCTTGTGATTGTTAGATTTCATAGCTAAATTTTTGCTTTGAAGTGGATAAGTTTGCTAGGATAAAAAGAGAATAGTTTTGTTGAGCATTAAAATTATTTTGTGTGTAAGGGCTATTTGGTTTATATTGTCAAAGAAAGTTGATTTATTATAATGCTTTTAATGTCTGGTGGGGAGATATAGGAGGTATTAGGTATTTATGTTAAAAGAAGAACTTGAGGTTACAGCTTTTTTTGCTAGAATAGATATTAAAGAAGATGAAAAGGAGAAGTATCTTGCAGATATTAACAAAATGTTTAATTATGTTGAAGTTTTGCAAGAACCAGACGTTATGGGTTTAAAGCCTACCACGCATGTTACAGAACTTAGAAACGTTTGGAGAGAAGATATTGTGAAACCTTCCCCGAGAGATGTTATAGATCAAATGTTAAATAGTGCTCCTTCGAAAGAAGGAACTTTTTATAAAATTAAAAAGGTTGTAGTTTAGCAATGTTAAAAGCAATCTACTCTGTCAATGGCACAACTACCGCCACAGAAAATGTTTTGCAAGTTATAGAAGACTGTAAGAAGAAGATTGAACTTGTTTGGGTTGATATATATCTCGAAAATCATGAGTTAACACATGACGAAACTTTACTTCTTTCTGAAACTTTTAGGTTTCATGAGATGTCAATTGAAGATTGTCTTTTTCCGCAGTATTATCCAAAAGTTGAAGAATTTGAAAATTATGTTTTTGGAGCTGTACATGGCATACAATTAAAGCCTAACTATTTTCAAGAATTTGAAGATAGCATCTACGAACTTAATTTTTTTGTTGGCAAAGGGTTTATTATTACTGTGCATACGGAAGAGTTGTTTTTTTTGGAAACTCTTTATGAAAAGGCAAAAATTAGAACTCAAATTGAAATGAAAAGATTTGAAAATTTACTTTACAATATATTCAACAAAGTTGTTTCTAGTTATGAATTTACTCTTGAAAAAATTGATGACAAAATAGAATCTCTTGAGGATGATATTTTAGAAGATCCAGAGACAGAAAATATGCAAGAAATTCTTGATACAAAAAAAGTTATTTTTGCTATGAGAAAGATAGCTGAGTCGCAGCAAGTAGTATATGTTTATTTTACAAGAGTTGCAAACAATTTGGTTGCAAGAGAGTATCTAGTATATTTCAGAGATACTTATACGCAGTGTGCAAGAATGAATCAGGCAATAATTATGCGAAGCCAAATGGTGGTAAGCTTAATAGAAGTTTACATGTCCAGCGTTACTGTAAGGCTTACGGAAGTTATGAAATTTTTAACAGTTATCGCAACAATTTTAATGCCAGTTTTTATAGTATCAGGATATTATGGAATGAATGTTTTTTTTCCTGAATATGCTATATTTGGACAAAAAGGGGTATGGTTTTTTGCTGTTGGATTAATAATTGTAGCTATGGTAGCAATGTTTATATTTTTTAGAAAGAAAAAGTGGTTTTAATTACTATGAATAACGAAATATTAAAAATAAAAGTGAAAGAGTTAAAGATAAAAATTTGTTCATGTGAGATAAAAAGTGAAGATGTGATAAAAGTGTGTTTTGGATATATTAAAAAAGTCGAACCTAAAGTGAAAGCTTTTCTTAAGTTAAACGATGATCAATCTTTAAAACAAGCTGAAAAAGTTGATAATAAACTTAAGTCAGGAACAAAGTGTGGGTTACTTGAAGGTATCCCGATTGGTATAAAAGATAACATAATGATTAAAGGTGAGACTATGACTTCTGCATCTAAGTATCTTGAAAATTATGTTTCTCCTTACGATGCTACGGTAATAGAAAAACTTAAAGATGCAGGTGTGATTTTTGTGGGAAGAACAAATATGGATGAATTCGCCATGGGTGGCTCAACTGAAACATCGGCTTATCAAAAAACTGCAAATCCTTGGAATATTGAACGAATACCAGGCGGTTCTTCAGGTGGAAGTGCTGCAGCTGTTGCTTCTGGAATGGTTCCATTTGCCCTGGGTTCCGACACGGGAGGATCAGTAAGACAACCTGCCGGATTTTGTGGTATAGTGGGCTATAAGCCGTCTTATGGTTTGATAAGCAGATATGGCACTTGTGCATTGGCATCTTCTTTTGATCAGATAGGAACATTTGCAAAAAATGTAACAGATGCGGCTTTGCTTACAAGTGTTATAGCTGGAAAAGATTATAGAGATCCAATTTGTGAACCTAATGAATGTATAGACTATGTCAATGATATAGATAATCCAAATAGTTTAAAGACTCTAAAAATTGGAGTGCCAAAACAAATTTTTGACTATAAAGTAGACTCTGAAATATCAAAATATTTTAATGATGCTGTAAATAAAATAAAACTTGCGTTGGGGGAAGTTGTTGAAGTTGATATTCCAGCATATAAATATGTCCCTGCATTGTATAATGTAATCATGTGTGCGGAAGTTTCGGCAAACATTGCAACTTTTGATGGTATTCGTTATGGTTATAGATCGACAAACGGTATAAACTTAAACGATGAGTATACAAAATCAAGAGCAGAATCTTTAGGGTATGAAGTTAAAAAGAGAATATTATTTGGAACTCATGTTTTAGAGGCAAAAAATTATCACAGATGTTATCATCAAGCCCAAAAAGTGAGAACATTGCTTATAAATCAGATAATTGACGCATACAAAAAATGCGATTTTATATTTTCGCCTGCAACTTTGCAGATGCCTGTAAAGTTTGGCGAGATGTTACCTCAAGAGTGTGATATTTTTCTTATAGCAGCAAACCTTGCAGGACTTCCAGGTATTACTGTGCCTTGTAGTTTTACAAGTATTGGTATGCCAATGGGTGTACATTTTATGGGGACAAGGTTTTCTGATGTAAAACTTTTTAAAGTAGCCAGATTGTTTGAAAAAATTTCTGAATTTGATATAAACAAATATCCAACGTTTGATCTGACTTAATCTATATGAATGGACAAGGTAAGGAAATATAAACATAGATCTTTAAAAGCGATCAAAATTTATACAATCGTAACATATATAAAAATTGCTACCACCTATATAAATGATAAAGTTTCTCTCCTCTTTCTAATGTCTATTATGATATTTATCGCTGAACTATTAACATGATGGATTAAAATTTGGATATAATGTTATAAGTATTAAGTATATAGTGTAGTTATGCGATAAAGAAAATGCAAAAGTCTGTGAATTAAAACTAAAAATATAAACGCTTGTGAATTTGAAAAATTTAAAATATGATTGCGAAGTAACTTGTAACGTTAAGTGTCAGCAAGAATTTCATAGAATACGCTTGGTGGTGTAGATTTGTGATAAGCGCTGAGCTATAATCCGAATTTATTAGTTAATGGCAAATTGATTTACATGTTTGAATTTCCATTTAGGGTATAAGTAAATGTCTAAGTACGAAACAGTTATAGGGCTTGAAGTGCATATGCAAATTAATACAAGGTCGAAAGTTTTTTGTGAGTGTTCTACTCAGTTTGGGGCAGACCCAAATGCAAACACTTGTGTTGTATGTACTTCACAGCCAGGAACAATTCCAATTTTAAATAAAAAGACTGTTGAAGCTATAGTTAAAACAGGGCTTGCCTTGGACTTTACTATAAACAAACAATGTACTTTTGCAAGAAAGCAATATTTTTACCCTGATGTTCCCAAAAATTATCAAATAACGCAGTCTGAGTTGCCGCTATGTTCAAAAGGTAAACTCGCAATAAATGTTGGTAGTAAAGAGAAAATTATAAATATAACTAGGATGCATCTTGAAGAAGACGCTGGTAAACTTATCCATGAAATAGGTAGTAAAAAACTTGATTATTCTCTCCTTGATTTAAACAGAGCAGGTATTGGACTTATGGAACTTGTTACGGAGCCTGAGCTTAGTTCTCCTCAAGAAGCTCTGTCATTTTTGACTGAACTTAAAAATATTGTTGAGTATTTAGGCACTTCTGAGTGCAACATGGAAGAAGGAAAAATGCGTTGTGATATAAATGTAAGTATGCGTCTTGTTGGGCAAAAAGAGTTTGGTACAAGAGTAGAAATCAAAAACATGAATTCCACATCAGGTGTGAGAGATGCAATAGCTTACGAAGTTGAAAGACAAACTGAAGTTCTTGAATCAGGAGGCAAACTTATACAAGAAACCATGTTTTGGGAACCCAAAGAAGGAATAACAAAGTCAATGCGTACAAAAGAAGGAATGTTAGATTACAGATATTTCCCTGAGCCTGACTTGGTTCCTTTTGATTTACCTAATTCTTTTATTGAAGATTTAAGAAAACAGCTTCCTGAGTTTCCGAAAATAAAAAAGAAAAGATTTATAAACGATTACGGTTTATCAGAGTATGACGCAGATTATTTGACTTCAACAAAAATGATCGCGGATTATTATGAAGAAGCTTTGAATGCTTCACAAGATAAAAAAACAGCAGCTAAGCCTATTGCAAACTGGATTTCCACTGAGCTAAACGCTAAACTTAATGCTTCAAAAATAGATATCTCAAAGGCGCTTATTTCAAGCCAAAATTTAGCTAAACTTGTGTCTCTTATTTTAAATGGAACCATTTCAGGTAAGATTGCAAAAATTGTTTTTGAAGAAATATATGGAAAGTCTTTAGAGCCAGAAACCATAGTAAAAGAAAAAAAATTAGTTCAAATTTTAGACGAATCGGTAATTATAAAGATTTGCGATGAAGTTATTGCAGAGAGTCCAAAAGTTGTTGATGAGTTTAAGGCAGGCAAAGAAAGAGCTATAGGGGCAATAATTGGGCTTGTCATGAAAAAATCTAAAGGACAGGCAAATCCTCAACTTGTAAATAAAATTCTTTTAGTAAAATTGAAAACCTGAAGGTGATATTTAGATTTTAAAGAAGTTGTTTTTTTGGTTTTTGTTATTTTAGGCTTTTAAATTCGCAATATAATTCTTTGACATGAAATTGATTAAAATATTAGGATTTTGTGTAAAAGAAGAAGATTTATAAGAGAGATAAAATGAGATTAGTAATAAAAGCTGGGACAAGCACTCTTACGTCTAAAAATGGTTTATTAAACAGAGAATATATATTTAATTTAGCACAGTGTCTTTTTGAACTTCAATATTGTAATCATGAAGTTATAATTGTAAGTTCTGGTGCCGTAGGTGCGGGTCGAACAAAACTCGGTGCGTGCTCTAAACCTAAAACCACAAGAGAAAAACAAGCTTTTGCCGCTGTAGGACAGCCTTTGGTTATGAATGCATACTCAGATGCATTCATAAAATACGGCAAAACAGTTGCTCAAGTTCTTTTAACTAGAGAAGTTTTTGATAAAAGAGTGGCATATATAAATGCTAGGAACACTTTGAATGCTTTAATACAGAGTAAAGTAATACCTATAATAAATGAAAATGATACAGTATCTATAAGTGAAATAAATTTTGGTGATAATGACACTTTAGCGGCACTCGTTGCAGTTACCATAGATGCGGATAAACTTATAATTTTTACAGATGTGGATGGCTTTTATAGAGGAAATCCGGCAACGTCTGAACTTATACCAAGAATTGATAAAGTAACTGAAGACATAGAAAAATATGCTACAAGTGGTTCTTCAAGTGGAAAAGGCACAGGCGGAATGAAAACAAAAATAACTGCTGCAAAGATAGCTGCAGCTTCAGGCGTAGAGACAATTATAGTCAACGGTTCAAAGCTTAATTTGTTAAAGGACATTGTTTCCGGCTGTCAAGCAGGAACTGTTATCAAAGCAGAAAAACAATGTCTTCAAGCTAAAAAATCTTGGATAGCTTTTAGTAAAAAATCTAAAGGAATTATATTTGTTGACAGTAAAGCGGCTGATATATTATTAAATAAAGGTAAAAGTTTGCTCCCTGCGGGTATTGTCAAAATAAGCGGGATTTTTCATAGAGGAGATACGGTAAATATAGCCAATGCCGAAACCAAAAAAGACTTTGCAAGAGGGTTAACTAATTATGATAGCAGTGTTGTTGAGAAAATAAAGGGCAAAAAGACTATAGATATAAAGAAGATTATAGATAGCGAAGAAGATGAAATTATACACAGGGACAATTTGGTTTTATTGTGATAAAAGCCTTTTATATTTGTTTCTAAGAAACTATTTTCAGTATTTTCTGTTGCTTCGTCAGAGTTGTGATATCTTTCCAAACAGCTATAATATTTTTTGCCATTCTGTTGTTAAAATGTTTTATATATTTGATTTTTTATCTTGAGCTTAAAGAATATATTTTTTAAAGTAATTGATTATGTAAAAAATTGCAATATTATCAAAAATAGAGAGTAGATAAAACTCTCTAATCTCTATTTATAGTTAAAAAATTTAAGCTGAGTTGGCAATTTTTATATTCAAGATAGTGTTTTATTTGAAATGGATAGCTAATAACTATTTTAGGATATTTTGCCCTGTAAGTAGTAACTGCAATAGCATTGCAATAGTATAATATAAATATTTATATATACACAATATATATACACAAATTCATACCTACCTAAATTTATAATAGAGTACTTCGTTATTAAAAATAAATTGTTGGATCTGCTATTGTAACCTTTCAATGCGAATGAGTTGTCTTAATAAAATTTTTAAAGGTTCCGTTTTGCTGTATTGATATGATTTTGGAGATAAAGTTTACATTTTTAAATAAAATGGACTTTTTTGCTTCGTGATCATACATAATAAATATTTTCCAAATAAAAAACTGATCGACTGTTATTTTTACTTTACTACCATATCAACTTTTTATATTTTTGACAGATAGAAAAAAATTTAATTGTCAAATAAATTATTCAATTAAGGAATTTATTTATAAATTTCGTTCAGGATATGATGCTCAAGTTAATAACTCTTGCAAGGAGTTTCTTCCATTGTCCTGTTTCAAACAAAACAATAAGTTTTAAACCGTCTCCAATGCCATTTCTTTCAATAATTTTGCCTTTTCCAAAAATGGGATGTGAAACGATTGTTCCTATTTTATAAAGACTTGAATTTAAATTGGGAATATAAAGAGACTCATCTTCAGTTAATTCGTCGTTTATATGTATATATTTACGCGAATTTTTGTTTCTATACGAAGTTTTTGCTATTGGAAAATTATTATACTGTTTGCGATTAGGCATTGTATTCTGTTTTGTTTTATTAAATTTTTGATTAAAGTTTTTAATGCTCTGCTGTCTTCCAATAATTTTTTCAATAAGCCCAGCTTCAGTGATAAATCTTGAGGGCACGTTCCGTTTAATTTTGCCATAGATAGTTCTCTCTGCGGCCCAGCATAAATAGAGATTTTTTATAGCTCTTGTCATACCTACATACATAAGCCTTCTTTCTTCTTCTAGCTCTTTAGAATTAAACGCAGATTCCCATATAGGGAATAACCCTTCTTCAAGCCCACAAAGAAAAACATTTTTGAATTCTAAACCCTTGGCTAGATGTAATGTCATTAACGTAATTTTACCTTTAGATTCGTCTAAAGAGTCTATGTCGTTTATCAAGGCTATTTGTGTTAGGTATCCTGCAAGTGATTTGTCTGGAGAGCGTTTTTCAAAGTCGTCAATTGCAGAAATCAATTCTTGAATATTTTCTATTTTTATTTTAGATTCATGAGAGTTTTCGTCTTTAAGTTTTTTTAAGTATCCAGAGTGTAGTATAACTTTTTCCGCCATATCTTTGATCGAAATATTATTTTTTAAATTAATAAAATCTTTTATAAAAAGAACAAAAGACTTTAGAGCTATTACTGCTTTTTTTGTTAAATTTGCCTCTTGAACTAAGTCAATTGCTTGCCAGATAGATATATTTTTAATAGTCGAAAATTTTTCTAATGCTTCTACGGAGGTTTTTCCAATGCCCCTTTTAGGTATATTTATAATTCTTTTGAAACTTATATTATCATTGGGGTTATGTATGAGTTTTAAGTATGCCATTATAGCTTTAATTTCAGCGCGATCATAAAATTTTAAAGTTCCTATTATTGCATATGAAAGTCCAGCTCTTCTAAAGGCGTCTTCAAAAGTACGTGATTGAGCGTTTGTTCTATAGAAAACCGCAAAATCAGATAAATTATATTTGGCACTTATAGTTTTTAGAGATATTATCTCAGCAATTTTTGTAGCTTCGTCATTTTCTGTTGCAGCGTTTAGCACTGATACTGTTCCATCATCAGGGTTTTGTGTCCATAATTGTTTGTTTACTCTTGTGTTGTTGTGTTTTATCACTTTGTGAGCTGTTTTTAATATTTTTGGTGTTGATCTATAATTTTGTTCTAGCTTTATTGTTTTGGCGTTTGGATAGTCATTTTTAAAATCCAAAATATTGTTAATATTGGCGCCTCTCCATGAGTAAACCGACTGATCGTCATCACCAACTACGCATATATTTTTGTTTTTTGCCGCAAGAAGCTTTGCAAACATATATTGAGCACGATTTGTGTCTTGGTATTCATCGATCATTATATATTTATATTTTTTTTGGTAATGTTCTAGCAAAGCTGGATATTGCTTCAATGAAACAACCGTGCGCATTATTAAATCTCCAAAGTCTAAAGAAGCTGAACTTTCCAGTTTTTTTTGATAGAGTTGGTATACTTTTGCAATGGTAGTGCCCATAAGGTCGCCGTCTTCTTTGGCTTGACTCGCCATGTCGGAAGGTGTTTTTAAATCGTCTTTTGCGCGACTTATTTTATCTGCAATATTTGGTATTTTAAATTTTTTCTCGTCAAGATTTAAGTCTTTTAAGCAGTTTTTGATTACGCTTTTTTGTTCGTCGAAGTCATATATAAGAAAGTTAGGCTTTAGTCCTATTTTTACATCTTCAACTCTTAAAAAGTAAGCACAGAACGCATGAAAAGTTGATATCCATACTTTTTTACCTGTTTCGTGGGATAGTTCTACTACTCTCTGTTTCATTTCTGTGGCAGCTTTATTGGTAAAAGTAACAGCCAGTATTGACCAAGGAGCAACTCCAATAGATAACAAATGCACTATCCTGTGGGTTATCACTCTGGTTTTTCCAGTTCCTGCGCCTGCAAATATTATTAGTGGGCCTTCAGTGTATAGTACTGCTTCTTGTTGGTTAGCATTTAGGTTTTTGTTTAATATTTCTTTCATAATGAGAGCAGATATTATAGCGACATTATATCATAAAAGAGTTTTTAAAGCTTTACTTGTTATTACATATTGTAAGAAATTTGTAAGTTTTAT
>JAISEE010000024.1 GCA_031264325.1 Endomicrobium sp.
TAAACTTGTGCCCTTGCCACTTCTTAAGTAACTATATTGAACTTTTTTCTACTTTAAACACTGTATTAATCTCACACATAACGTCTTTGCATAAGTATGCACATACCACGCTTATTGCTTCGCTTCTTAAAGTTATATAAAAACTACCCTTTATTTGTCCAGTTTTTTACCAGAAAATATTTTGTTGATATATTTATTTATACTTGATAACTTTATAAAATCCATTAAATCTATTAATTCCTTTAAATAAATTCCTTAAATACAGTGCGACTATTTTTTTAATTTTTTCTAAATATTTGTCTTTTTGATTCAAGTTTTGTAATACCTTTCTCTCGATAATATTTTATATTAAAATCAACTTTCTAACATTTCTAACATATTATATAACAAAGTGACACAAACATTGCCATACTTTTTATACAATATGCTTAAATTTTATATATAAAAAAAATTTTGCGATAAGCTTATTTTTTTAGCTATGCAAAAACATTAATAAATAGACTTATGCATTAAAATTGCACACATGGCATAAGATAGAGAGATCAAAAAAAATAAAATTTTAACTTTTTCGAAACCTAATAATAAAAACTCTTTCATGCCAAAATGCTAATTTAAAGTCCTCAAAGTTAAGGTTTTAAAAATTTTTTAAAACTCAAAGTAAAATGAAAGTAATTAAGATAAAAATAGAAACTAAAAATTTACAAATATACAATTAAAACTTCAAAATGTAATGGGCAAACTAAATTTTTAAACGCTGTTACTACGGCATCAGTAATCATTGTACTAAAACTGTAAAGAGCACAAATAATATGTGCAAACAAACTCATATGAAAGTTCAGAGCTCCAATCTTTTTTTGTAACTCTTTATGCCTCCATCCGCCCCCCACCTCATTACTCGTAAAACATCTCTTTTTAGATAATAAACAAACTCACATGTTTTAGGCAAGCTGAAAATTTAGAAAAAAAACTGCATTGATTTTATTGTAACTTATATTTTGTATTTGTTAGACTTGGTATAGAAAATTGTTTTTCGGAGCGCAAAATAATTTTTTGCGCTCCGAAAAACAATAATGTTTGATTTTAATTCAAACAACTTTAGAAATTATCTGCTAACTCTTCCATATATGCTTTAGGATGTAGGCATGCAGGACACTTTTCCAATGCTTCTTTACTTTCATAAACATAACCACAGTTGCGACATTTCCATCTTATTGACATATCTTTTTTGAAAACTTTCTCACTTTCAAGATTGTCGATAAGATTTAAATATCTTGATTCGTGATTCCGTTCTGCTACGCAAATTCTACTAAAACATTCCGCTATTTCTGAAAATCCCTCCTCTTCTGCAACTTTCGCTGCTATTGGATAAAGTTTTGAATACTCCTCATTCTCTCCTGCTGCCGCAATTTTTAAATTTTCCACTGTATCGCTTACTGTTCCCGCAGGAAAAATTCCAGTAATTTCAAGATGTCCTCCTTCTAAAAATTTAAAAAACATCTCGGCATGGCCTTTTTCATTATCTGCTGTTTCTATGAAAATAGCCGCTATTTGCTCAAATCCTTCTTTTTTTGCTTTTGACGCAAAATACGTATATCTCATTGCTGTCTGTGACTCTCCGACAAATGACTCTAACAGATGCTTTTCTGTTTTCGTCCCTTTTACTGACTTCGCCATAATTTTTTCATCCTCCTATTGTTCTTTTTTTGCAACTTGTAATTTTATTTCAACTTTATTATACCATTAACTTGAACTTTTCCTTTTGTCCCACATTTTAAATGAGCTTAGGGCTCCACTGGATTTTTATATACGGATCAACATAACGTTAACCATAATAACTAAATATCAATTGAATGAATGCTAATGTAGAGCCCCAAGTTGCTTGGCATTAAACCGTACTCCTTGATAACTGTACAAAAGCTGAAATATATTTCTTTTCATATTCTCCCAAAAGCAACTTTAACATCTGGGCTTTTATATGTTTATGTGTTTCTTCTTTCAAATACGTTCTTAACTTAACACACTGAATAAATTACTACTTCATCTCCATCCAAAACCACATATCCCCCCCCCACGCTTTGAAACACTATTCCTTCCATAAAACAACACATCATCTATAAATGATTATTCTTCATTTTTTATTTTTAAAGCAAAAGATTTACCCGCTTCAAAACATTTACTCAACTCTCCTTCTGTAGGATTAAAAACAACTTTAAAAGAGGAATCAAAAGTCGTAATATTAGAAATAGTATCTTCTATATTCTTTACTGCTTCGCCACTCCAGCCATAAGAACCAAAAGCAAAAGATTTACGCCCTTTAGCTTTGAAGCCTTTTAGAAAATGTAAAAATCCTGCAATTACAGGAAGCATTTCTCCATCGTGAGTTGAAGAGCCAAAAATCCAACCTTTAGCGTCCAACATATAGGAAACAATATCCGATCTATCGTTTTTTGTAACGTCAAACAAAACAGCTTCAACGTCCTCTGAAGTTATACCTTCAATAATTTTTTGTGCCATTTTTTTAGTAGAATCCCACATTGTTTCATAAACAACCGCAATCCTTTTCTTGCATTTATGGGCAGACCAATAAAAATATTTTTCCATAATATAAGAAATATGTTTACGCCAAATAAGTCCATGACTTGGAGCAATAAAATCAATAGCAAGATTTAGTTTGCTTATAGAGACAAGCAAAGAAGCAACAAGCATATTAAATGGCCAAAGAATATTGGCATAATATTTTTGAGCTTCTTCTGCTAAAACATCAAAATCAACTTCATCGACAAAAAGTTTATTAGTCGTGTAATGCTGCCCAAATCCATCATTTGAAAACAAGACTTTATCATACGCACAATATGTAAACATACTGTCAGGCCAATGTACCATAGGAACATCTATAAATTCCAAAGTTCTCTTCCCAACCTTCAAACTTTGACCTGATTTTACAGCGGTCCAGTTTCCACTTACACCGTAATATTTCAAAAGCCCACTTCTTGCTTTTTCAGTTCCATAAACTTTAGCATTAGGACACACTTTTAAAACTTCAGGAAACGCTCCAGAGTGATCTGGTTCAATATGATTGATAACGATTATGTCTATCTTAGACGGATCTACTATACTTCTAATATTTTCTAAAAATTCTTTTTCAAAACCCTTGCGAACAGTGTCAATCAAAGTAATTTTTTCATCAATAATTAGATAAGCATTATATGTAACACCTCTTTTTGTCACATATGTATGCCCATGGAAATGTCTTTCGTTCCAGTCAACAACTCCAACAGCATACACACCGTCTTTTATTATTTTTGCAGCCATAGATAGCTCCTTTCCACGTCATAATTTCAACCCAACTTCTAAAACAAACTCTTCAACCGGGCTTATAAATATAAAATTTATTCTCTTTCTTTATCTATTACAAAGCAAGCTGGGCATTTTTCGTATTCCAAAGAGTATTCAGCTTGACACACTGAACAAACTTTAATATTTTTAGCTTTTAGTTCGCACGGTTTACAAAATGTTGGTCTCATGTGACTGTTTTTTAATTCGTCTTCACAATGGGGACATAAACAACCACTGAAACAAGAATGAAAATTATAGTTGCCATCCATTTTAATCTCCCTAAAATATCTTTATTTTTTTATAATCTTGCACTGCTTTATGCAAAGCGTCAGCACCAAGGTTAGAGCAATGCAATTTATTTGGAGGAAGTCCCCCTAAAGCTTTAGCCACATCGTCATTTGTAATTTTTAAAACTTCATCAACAGTCTTACCTAAAGCCATTTCAGAAATCATAGAAGAAACGGCTATAGCCGCACCGCAACCAAAAGTTTTAAACTTTATATCTTTTACTTTATTATCTTTAACTTTTATATAAAAAATCATCATATCACCACATACAGGATTGCCAATTTCTCCAACGCCATCTGCATCCTTTATTTCTCCTACATTTCTCGGATTTGCAAAATGATCCATAACTTTTTCAGAATAAAATACCATACCCCCCCCAATACTTTCAATTTTATCCAACTTTATATTTATAAAATTTATTTTATAATATTATAATTACAAACCCACTGTAACGCATAAAATTATCTTTATAACAAATTATTATATTATTATCATAACTAATGATACAGATATAATTTTAATTATATTAATTATTACTATATCATTATCATTAATAGTGGTAACAATTATTCACCAAAATCTGCACCTGGCCCTGCGTGTTTTCTTTTTCCAGTTTGAATAAAATAAGAATATAGAGGCGACATTTCTCTAAGTTTTTTAACAATCTTAGGAAACTCTTC
>JAISEE010000033.1 GCA_031264325.1 Endomicrobium sp.
GATGGTTTAGGTTTTATGTTTGGAAGAAAGAGAAGATGGAAGAGAGGTAAAAAATATAAATACTGAGCTTATAAAGAATTTTTTGCTTCTATAGCTGTTCAGCTTTTTCTATCTTTCCTTGTGAACATTGTTTATTAAAAAGTATTAATTGCAGTATTGATTTATCCATTTAAGGTAATCTTTGTTTGCACTAGATATTGATACAGAAATTATTTGTGGAACTTTATATGGATGTAGCAATTTTATTCGTTCTTTAATGATTTTAAAATTTTTTTTAAGTGTTGTCATTGTTATAAGGTTTTCAGTTTTTTTTTCTATTTTATTGTTCCACCAATAATAAGACTTTATACTTTGCGATATTTGTGCACTTGATATAATTTTTTCTTTAAGAAACGTTTTGAGAATTTTTTGAGTCGTTTTTGCGTCAGGGCTTGTTACAAATATGAGCAAGTATTTAGAAGATTTCATTTTTTCTCCGAATAATCAACAAGTTTTATATATATTTATAGCAAGCATTTTAGAGTGTATATATTTTTTACTTCGTATTTTTTATGAAAGTGTTAACTTTTTTATATTTTGTAGATCTAGCATCATGACTTTAGTTGAAATGAATGTTGTTTATTATTTTATATCTATATATTAGTTATTACTGTCCAATTATTTTGTTATTTTTGATTTATCAAATGTGACATCTAGTTGTTTACCTGTAATATATAAAGGATTTATTTTCATCAAAATATTTATAATATAGAGAAAATTAAAGGTATCTAGATAAGAATTTTCTTTGTTATTACATATTTTTACCTCCATAACTTTTGTAATTTTTGTATAAGTAGATACATGGGACGCCGAGGTCACCCTCTCTCTATTCAAAATAACTCAAAAAGTCAACTATATACTAACATATTATTGATTGAATGAAAACTTTGTGATAATATAAAATGATTTGGTATGAAAAGGATAAAGAAACCTAAAACTAAACAGTTTGTATAAGTTGATTGTTGCGTTAAAATAACTTAAGACGTATGTTTTGGATGGGGTGGATATGTAACTTGGCGTGGTAGGTAGCATTTAAGTAATCGAAGTCTGTGGAAAGAGAGCTGTTATGGTTATTTTAACTTGAGACAAAAAGATTAGTTTGACTATGTGAGAAATTGAGATACGGAGTTTGTTAAGTTTAAAGTTTGAGTATCTCATAGCTTCATAATTCAGACTTTGTATTTATAGGATCTATTTTTATTGGAAAGGTTTTTTTGTATGTTTGATTATAAAAAACTGTTAAAAGATTTTATTTTATATATAACTATTGAAAAGGGATTATCTAAGAATACGGTTTTAGCGTATAGAGCTGATATTTTGAAATTTATTGCATTTACAGAAAAAAAACAGATTTTCCTTGAAAACTGTCAACATCAAGATATTACAGATTTTTTGTGCGCGATAAAACTTGACGGTTTTAAACCAAAATCTCTTTATAGATTTGTAGGATCTTTGAGGCAGTTTTATAAATTTTTAAATTATGAAGGTATAATTAAAAATAACCCAACTCTTTATTTAATATCTCCAAAAATTCCAGAAAATTTACCAACTATGCTTACATTTGACGAGGTTATGCTTTTGTTAAATACTGTTACTGATGAAGATGAAATAAGTATAAGAAACAGAGCCATGCTTGAGCTCTTGTATGCTACTGGACTGAGAGTTTCTGAGCTTATAAACCTTAAATTTTCAAATATAAATTTACATGATAATTTTTTGAGAATTATAGGTAAAGGGTTTAAAGAAAGATTGGTGCCGTTTGGAGAAAAAGCTAAGAGTTTTATCAATATTTACCTTTTAAAGAGAAAACGTTATGTGAGCCCTGAAGACAATATTTTTATTTCAAGGCTAGGAAAGAAGCTTTCCAGGGTTGAGTTTTGGAGGCAGTTAAAGAATGTAGTCAAAAAGACCGGTATAAACAAAAATATTACACCTCATATATTAAGACATTCTTTTGCAACTCATCTTTTAGCCGGCGGAGCCGATATTCGCTTCGTTCAAGAAATGCTGGGGCATGCTTCAATAGCTACTACACAGATTTACACTCATCTTGATAAAGATAAAATCATACAGCAACATAAAATTTTTCATCCAAGAGGGTAATCGTAGCTTTATTTATACTGCTCTGTATTGTTGTAGTCTAAAAGATTTATTGAAATATAAGCATAATAAACATACCTTATTTTTGTAATTTTTTTCTCCATTAGAGCTTCAAGCCTGGTTTTGTAAGTTCAAATTTTTGCTAGATTGTTTTTATAACTTGGTTTATCTTATATCGAGAAGCATTTGTTTAGCCTTGCCCATCATAGATAAAAACCTTCTTATAAAAAAGTTTATAAAATATGAAAGTCATGCTATTAAAATACTTGCTTTAATAAACGTTTGAGCTTCGCAGCCTAAGAAAAATAAAAACTGTGTAATAATTATGAACCTATTATTATTTATTATATGCAGTCAAGAATGTCGTCTAAACTCCATCTTATTGGAAATGTTTGTTGATATTTTTTTGAAATTCAAATAATGGTTGCGAGTCTATGTTTGCTTTTTTAAATTATTTCTACAATAACTGTTATAGCTATTAATATTTTATTTAGACAAACACATGGTATATGTCTAAAGTTTCAATAAACAATTTTCTTGTCAAACTATTTTGTTTAAAAATCCATCTGGTATAAAAATATCATTTTTCAATTTAAAAAGTAAGATGCACGATAAAATATAATTATTTTTTCACTTTGATTAGTAAATAAACGCCTATACTCAAAAATATAAAGCTTGGCATCCATGTCGCTATAAATGGCGATAGTATTAAATTTTTACCAAAAGAAGTTGTTACAGCCTGAATCGCCCAATACATAAATGTTGCAGATAATGCAATAGTAAAATTAAATATCATGCTTATTCTTCTTCCAAACCCTATAGCAAAAGGTATTCCTATCATCATAACTATAATATGTGAAAAAATAGAAGAAAATCTTGCATTTAACGCAATTTTTGCTTTTATTGCCGATTGCCCAAAAATTTTTAATTGGCTTATATATTTATTAAAATCAATTATATTCATGCTATTGTACGGAGGACTTTTAAGCGCTATATCTTTAGGGGTAACATTTATGTTGGAATTATATTTTTTAAAGTAAACTTCGTTTAAAAAGTTGCTTTCAGAGTCTCTTATAACGCCATTTTTAAGTACCCAAGATCCATTTTCCCAATCTGCTTTCTCGGCTAAAACAAGCCTTTTTAATTCAAAGTTTTTATTGTATTTTTCAAATACAATGTTTTTCATTGTATTTATTTTTATATCAAGGTGTCCAACTGTTAATCTTACGTTATTTTTTAACGTTATTATTTGATTATAAAAGTCCGTATGTACTGATATTTTTTCTTTTTTTATTTTTTCAATATTTATTCTTCTGTTGTAAACTGTTGTTTTAGTTACAATAAATTCCCTGCAGGCAAGATCCGCAATTCCTATAATAAATCCTATTGTAATGAAAAGTGAGATAATGCACCACATATTTATTCCAGCAGCTTTCATTGCTGTAATTTCATTTTTTTTTGCAAGATTCCCGAGAGAAAACAATAAAGCCAAAAGAGTAGCTATAGGCAAAGCTTGCACAAACCATTCTGGAGCATTTGTAAGTATGTGAATAATTATTATGTTAAAAGTTGTTTTGTTTTCCATGTAAAAATTTATTTTGCCAAGTAATTGCGATATTGTGACCACAACAGAAAAAATTGTTGTTGTAAATATAAAAATTTTAATAAAATTTTTGAAAATATATTTGTAAAAAATTTTTATCATTTTTTTACCATCTTTCTGAATAAATAAATTCCTACTGTACCTATAACTAAATTAGGTAGCCATATTATTATTCCTAGAGGAAGATATTTTTTTTCACCTAAATTAATTGAAATTACAAACAATGTATAATAAATAATTACTATACCAAGACTTAAACCAAATCCAAGAGCTTTGCCTCCTCTATTAGTACGGACTCCTACAGGTAAAGCTACGATAATAAAAACAATAGGAGCGACAGCAAATATCCATCTAATCCAATAGTCTAGTAAATAAGGCATAAGTTCAAGTTTTTGTTTTTTATATTCCTTTATTGTTTCAATTAGCTTTGTAGAAGATAACTCTGACGGTCCTATATTATAGTTTTTAACAGTGTCGAGCAGTGGTATAAAGATAGAGTATGTTTTAAAAGTTGCGTGAGTTATACTTGTCATATCGGAATGAGAAATTTTTTGCCAATACCCTTTGTAAAGGATCAGTTGCGCCCCTGTGGTATAAGCTTTTACAGTAGCTGAAGATGCTGTTATGCGACATACTTCTTTATCATTTTGTAGTAAGTCATTTTTACTACTATTTGCGGTATAATCATTTTTAAATTTATATATACTTACTCCACTCAAAGTATTTTTAGTGTTATCAACTTTATTGCTGTATATTTTATGGTCACCGAGTTTTGTTATAGATTTTTCGTTAAACTTAATAAGAGGTTTTTTTGTTATAATTTGTTCAAAATAAACTTTTAAATTAGAATTTAATTTTGGGGCAAAAAAGTGATTAAAAAACATTAAAAAAAAAGAAACGCTCAATACAAAAATTATTATTGGCATTGTGAGTGTTTTGTAATCAACTCCAGCAGCTTTCATTGCTGTAATTTCGTTGTCTGATGACAGTCGTCCATAAGAAAGTAGTGTTCCAAAAAGCACAGCCATAGGTATTGACAATGTTAAGGAACTTGGAATATAGAAAGCAAACATTTTGATAATTATCCAAAGAGTTACACCTTTTTCAATTAAGATATCCATAAGTTCAAATGCAAAACTTAATATTATAAGAAATGAAAAAATAACAATACCAAAAATAAAAAAATGTAAAAATTCTTTAAAAATGTAAAAATGTATTTTTTTTATCATGACCATGTTTTATTTGAGGAAGCTTCGTTTAAAAATTATCCTATATGTACAATTATATAAAATTTGTTTTTGTGTAAAGTTTGAAAGAATATTATGATTTGAATTTTAAAAATATTTATTAATAAAAATTCTAATTATATATTTTGCATGTTGTTGTAAAATATAGTTATTTTGCTAAAAAGCATGACTTTTTTGATGACAATAAGCAAAATCTATAACCAAGTGATGTTAAAATATGACTGTTAAGATCTATAGTTTACGCAAAATCTGAAGACAGATTTGTCCATGCTTAGATAGATAAGTTATAATACTCAACATAACAACTGGCAATAATTATTGATATAGGAATTATGGTAATTGATGTTATGGCATTAATATGATTGAAATTGATTGTGCAATAAAACAAAGCGACGTTTGCTGAATGAGTTGTGGGTCAATTGTGGTTTAGTGTTGAAAATCACATGTTTGGCAATCCTTAATTAGCAGAGTATCTTAGTTTGTTGTAGATATATGATGGGTTTCTATACATGGAGCAAGTGTCAATTTTGGTTTAACGAGATGTGCTATTTATATGTTATAGGAAGCAGATTTTAAAAGTGGTTGTTTG
The DNA here is from genome assembly GCA_031264325.1 of Endomicrobium sp. GTDB lineage: Bacteria > Elusimicrobiota > Endomicrobiia > Endomicrobiales > Endomicrobiaceae > Endomicrobiellum. The sequence goes on from JAISEE010000033.1 coordinate 5,579, forward strand.
AAAAATTTGGAAAAGCTTACAGCTGAGAGATGGTTAGATGTTAGGTATGTGATAACACAATTTATATTTTCTATTTCTAGTTAGTTTAGTATAGTATATATTATATATTATGTAATTTACGATAGATATAAAAATTTCAAAATTTTATTTTAAAGCTTTAAAGTTTACTTGAATATTTCTGCGTGAGAGTCAAAGTAGTTTTTAGGTATGGGGATAAAGTAAGAAAATACTTTGGATATTTATTTTGACTGTACTGTATTATTAAAAAATAGTATAATTTTTTTAAGATAAAACTAAACTATTAAAATTTAAAATAATATTCAATAAAAAAAGTGCGGTAAATGGAAAAGAAAAAACAGCAATATGTGGCAACTCCCATAGAACAAATAATTCAACAGAGAAAACAAAAAGTAAAAGATTTTGTTGCTGTTGGAGTAAACCCTTATCCATCTAAATATTTTTTGGATAAAAACATTGCCGATATACAAAGAGAGTTTGAATCTCTTGAAAAAGAACAAGTTTTGGGTGTAAAAGTTAAAGCTGCAGGAAGAGTAATGACTTGTAGAAATATGGGTAAGTCCATTTTTCTTGACATAAGAGACGGATATTCTAAGATTCAGATATATGTTAGAGCAGATAAAGTTGGAGTGGAAAAATATAAATTTTTCAAAAATATGGTTGATACTTCTGATTTTATCGCAGTTGAGGGTATTCTTTTTAGAACAAAAACAAATGAACTGAGTGTAATGGTAGAAAAATGGACAATGCTTACAAAGGCATTTAGGCCTCTTCCTGAGAAGTGGCATGGTCTTAAAGATATAGAGACAAGATACAGGCAAAGATATTTGGATTTGATAGCCAACACTGAAGCTAAAAATGTTTTTGTTAAAAGAAGTATGATTATTTCAGCTATAAGGCATAAACTTGAAGAGTTAGGTTTTATAGAGGTTGAAACTCCAATTTTGCAATCTTTAGCAGGTGGAGCTAATGCACGACCTTTTATAACTTTTCATAATGCTTTGGGTGTTGACTTATTCTTAAGAATCGCGCCAGAGCTTTTTTTGAAACGTTTAGTTGTTGGCGGAATGGATAGAGTTTTTGAAATAGGTAGAAGCTTTAGAAATGAAGGGATTGATAAAAATCATAGCCCGGAGTTTACAATGATGGAGCTTTATCAAGCGTATGCCGATTACAATGATATGATGGACTTGGCTGAAACATTGATTAAGTCTGCTGCAGAGGAAGTAAATTCTAAACTGAAGTTGGATTTTAAAAGAGTGAAAATGTTTGATTTGATAAAAGAATATACTGGACTTGACTTATTGCCATATATTGAAAGCGGAAAAATGTTCAAACAAGTAAAACACTTTAATTTGGATTTACCTAAGAACGCTACAGACAAAAAGATTTTAGATCAAATTTTTGATGAAAAAGTTATACCAAACTTAAAAAATCCAACTTTTGTTATAGACTATCCAGCTGTTTATTCTCCTCTCTCAAAGGTTAAGTTTGATCAACCAGAAATAGCCGAGCGTTTTGAGCTTTATATAAACGGAATGGAAATAGGGAATGCATGCTCTGAGCTTAATGATCCTCAATTACAGAGGGTAAGATTTTCTCAACAAATGGAAGCCAAAAAGAGAGGCAATGATGATGTTATGCCTTATGATGAAGATTTTATTTTTGCTTTAGAGCAAGGGCTTCCGCCAACTGGAGGTTTGGGCATAGGAATAGACAGGCTTGTTATGGCACTGATCGGTGTGGGGTCTATAAGAGAAGTTATAACTTTTCCAATCATGAGACCAGAGTAAAGCTTTATGAGTGTAATGTCAGTTGAGCTTTTTATAGCGATAAGATATTTAAGGGCAAGAAGAAAAACTTTTTTTTCTTTATTTACTGTTTTTATTGCCGTAGGAGGCATAACATTGGGCGTTGGCTCTCTTGTTATAACACTTGCGGTTATGAGTGGTTTTCAAAATGATATAAGAAATAAAATTTTAGGTATACAGCCACATATATTGATAACAAGAAGCGGTGGAGAGTCTTTTGAAGATTATGTTTCCGTGGAGGATAAAGTAAAAGCTAATAAAAATGTTACAAGTGTGTTACCGTTTATATATCAGCAGGGTATTGTAAGGGGTATTAATTCTTCATCTGCTTCAGGCATAATAATAAAAGCTGTGGATTACTCCAAAGAAGATAAAATTTTAAACCTTTCAAAACAGATTGTTGTTTCAGATGCTAAATTTAGTGGTGAAAATATTGGAAAGAGATCAATAATATTGGGTTGCGAGCTTGCAAGAAATATTTCTGTGGATGCAGGTGGCGAAGTTGTTTTAATGTTTCCTGCAAGTTTGGGGAGTATTCCTATAATGTATAAATTTAATGTTTCAGCAATAATAGAGTCTGGGATGTATGACTTTGATTCTTCTTTGGGGTTTATAGATTTAAAAGAGGCGCAAAGTTTATTTTCAATGCCTGATTCTATTACTGGACTTGATATACATACGAATAATTTTGATAAAGCGTCAGCAATTGCGTTTGAACTTCAAAAAAATTTGCCTTATCCGTACAAAGTAAAAACATGGTTTGATATGAATAAAAATCTTTTTTCAGCGTTGAAGCTTGAAAAAATAATGATGTTTCTTATTTTGGGGCTTATAATAACTGTCGCGGCTTTTAATATTATTTCTAACCTTTTGCTTCTAAGTGCTCAGAAGTTAAAAGAAATAGGGATAATGTCTGCTATGGGGTTTTCAAATTACTCTATTTCAAAAATATTTTTTTATGAAGGACTTATTATTGGCTCGTTAGGAACAGCGTTTGGGGTAATTTTTGGAGTTTCTGCAAGTTTTGCATTAAAATATTTTGATATATTTAAACTTCCAAAAGGTGTTTATTATGTTGATAAACTTCCAGTTTCTATAGTCCCTTTGGATATATTAACAGTAGCCCTAAGTGCTTTTGTTATATCTGTACTGGCAGGTCTTTATCCTGCGTGGCGGGTTGCAAAGTTAGATCCTCTTGAAGCTATAAGGTGTGGCTAGATATTTTATTAGAATTAACTATGAATATAAAAGTTGAAAATTTAAACAAACAGTATACTAAAAAAAATTCTGTTGATGTTAAAATATTAAAAAATATAAATTTGGAAATAAAGTCTGGACAAAAAGTCGTTTTAATAGGTCCGTCAGGAGTTGGCAAAAGCACATTGATACATATTTTAGGATTGATGGATAGACCTACTTCTGGAAAGGTTTATATAGACGGAATTGATTGTTTTGACAAAGACGATAAATATTTGCGTGTCATCAGAAGAAATTATATAGGTTTTGTTTTTCAGTTTCATTATCTTATGCCAGACTTTACAGTTTTGGAGAATATCCTCATCCCTGTTTGGAAAAATAAAGAGTTAAAATTAAAACAAGCACAAGGTATTTTAAACAAAGCCGGACTTTTACACAGGCAAGCTCATTATCCTTCAGAGCTTTCTGGTGGTGAACAACAAAGAGTGGCTATTGCGAGAGCTTTAATAAATAACCCTCGTGTAATTTTTGCGGATGAGCCTACTGGTAATTTGGACAGACGGACAGGTCTTGAGATAGAAAATTTGCTATTTGACGTATCAACAAATACAGGGGCTGCTCTGGTTCTTGTAACGCATGATGAAGATCTTGTCAAAAAAGCTTATAGAGTAATTAAAATTATTGATGGATGCATATTATAAGCATAGCTTGTATTTTGCATATTAAGAGGAGAACATGTAGATGAGAATTTTTCTTGACGGGAAGTTAGTTGAAAAAATTGATGCTAAAATTTCTGTGTTTGATCATGGTTTTCTTTATGGCGATGGTATTTTTGAAGGTATAAGAGCTTATAACGGGAGAGTCTTTAGGTTAAAGGAGCACTTGGAAAGACTTTGGTCTTCGGCTAAGGCTATTAATTTAGAAATTCCTATACATAAAAAAGAAATGGAAAAAGCGTTAATAAAAACCATTTTAGCAAATAAGCTCAATGATGCTTATATAAGGCTTATCGTTACAAGAGGGTGTGGTGACTTGGGTCTTGATTTTAGAAATTGTACAAAGCCTTCTTCTGTAATAATAATAGCAGATCAGGTTAAAATGTATTTGGAAGAATTTTACGAAAAAGGCATAGGAGTTGTAACAGTTTCTACTAGAAGAATAAGACAAGATTCTCTAAGCCCAAATATCAAATCGCTCAACTATTTAAATAACATTCTTGCGAAAATGCAGGCCGTAAGAAGCGGTGCTGCTGAGGCTATTATGTTAAATGCCGAAGGGTATGTTGTGGAATGCCCTGGAGATAATATATTTATAGTAAAAAACGGTATTCTTTGTACTCCGGCAGGTTCTGAGGGTGCATTGGTAGGCATAACGAGAGACGCAGTTATAGAGCTTGCAAAAAACAAATCGGGTGTTCCTGTAAAAGAAGTACGCTTAAGTTTGTATGATGTTTACACTGCCGATGAGTGTTTTTTAACTGGGACGGCTGCTGAAATAGTTCCTGTTGTTGTAGTTGATTCAAGAATTATTGGTGACGGAAAAATCGGCAAAATAACATCTAAACTTATAAAAGAGTTTAAAGCGTTAGCTCGTTCGTCAGGAACCCCGATTAAATAGTTTTGTTTATGTTAAAATTTATCTGCTGAAAATTTTATATTTTTTAAGGCGTATATGCGAAAGATTATAATATTTTTTATTGTACTAGTTTTGTCTATTTTCGTATATTGTGCAAGAGATTTTTTTTTAGTTCCTTATTTGCAAAAATATGTAAGCACTAAAACTGGACATAACATATCTATAGGTAGATTTTCATTATCTCCGTTTAAATTATCTCTTAAAGATCTTGATGTTGATAGCATTATAAAAGTCCGAAAGACTACTTTAAAATTAAATCCATTTAAATTTTTTTTTAACTTTTTTACCCATCGAGGAATAATACAAGTTGAAGTATATAACGTTGAGATTGATTTAAAAGAAAATCAATATGCTTCAGTTCTAAAGCCAAATGGTAAAAAAGCTGTTTTAAAGCTCCCGAAGATTGGTATTGATGTTCATATTAATGAAGTTTTAATCAAACAAGGAACGGCACTTTTTAATATAACCGACACTTATATATATGTTGATACAAATACGATAAAATTAGACTCAGTTTTACATGCAGCTGGCAACTCAATTAAACTTGAAGCTTTATTGAAACAGAAAGAAGGGTATCTTTTTGATGTATCAGTTGCTCTTAAGTCTAAAAATAAGATTAATATGTTTATAAATTCTAACGGGGTTATTGATTTGTTATCTTTTAATTCTGATTGGAATATATATATTGTAAAGCTAAATTATAAAGGTTTTGATTTTGGAGGAACATTGGGTGGGGTATTAAAAAGTGAAAAAGATACTAATATTGAATTTGCTGGTAAGTTTGGAAAATTTAAAACAAACGGTTTCTTTAGTAATACAATAAATGCAGAAGCATTTATTGACTTTTCTCAAACAAACAAGTCTGTATCCGGAAAACTTAATATGAGCTTTAAAAAACGAAAAGGTTTAAAAGAATTAAATCTCAAGGTTTCAAAATTGAATGCTTTTGATTTTAATATAGAAAATTTTGAATTGTTAAGCAGTGAAAATAATAACGGTACATATAAAATTGTTTGCAACTATGGTTTGAGAAAACGCTTGGAAGTTATTTATTTACAAAGCGGAGATTATAAGGGTGATTTAATTATAAGAGATAAAAAGGTAGGGTATATAAAAGGAAATATCAAAAAAGGGACAATTATTGTTGATGCTAAAAATATAAATATAACTGATATGCCTTTAATCCCTGTTGTGGTAAAAAATGTTAATGGAAGGGGAAGTATTTTTGGCAATATAAATGAAACTTCAGGTAAGGTTGATTTTTCTTTTATATCTGATACAAACATGGTTGACACCAAAGGGACTATAATTCGCGATAAAGATAGATATACTTTTGATTTTTATAAATGCGACGGTTCTATTTTATTAAAACATGTTGTTTCAGGTGGCAGTGTAATATTTACAGATTTTAAATTTAAAGAAATTAATATTATGAACGTTTTGCATGTTATAGGACATTCAAAAATAGATATTTCAGGAATGGCAAGCGGTAATATAAGTTATAAAGAAAAAGATGTATGTATAAAATTTGATCTTAAGGCTTTTGAAGGAGTGCTTTATGATAATAATTTTAAGGAACTTGAAGTAAAAGGAGCAGTGGATTTAAATTTAAATAAGGTAAAGATTGAACACTTTGTTATCAAAAATGCATCAAATACTGATGCTATAGTTGATATAAAAGGACTGATAGGTTTTACAAATGAAAACCCTGAGTCCTCCATATATATTGATTTAAAGGATATTATTGTACGAGGTGTTAAAGTAAACTGTCATAGTGAATTTCATGGTTATTTAGGCACTGGAAAAGTGATAAAAGGCGTATTAAAGAGTATTGGAGTAAAGATAGGTGGCATTTTTTTGGGAAACATGGAAACTGATGTAAGTATTTCAACAAAAAAATTTAAATTATCAAATTTAAAAGCTGATAATGGTTTGAGTATGATAGTGTCGGCAAATTTAAAAAGGAACGAGATATCTGGTATTATTGATTTTAAAAATACGAATATAGAAGGAATATATCCTGGAATTGTTGGATTTTTAGATGCTTCTGTAAAATTTTCAGGGAAACTAAATAATCCTTATATTAAAGTTTCCTTTTTGTTTAAAAAAAGCGCTTATCTATCTCAACCCTTTTCTTTATCATCTGTAATTTTTTATAAAGATGGGATCGTAAATATAAATAAAATGAATATTATATCAGGCAGGACGAAAGTTTTCCTTTCAGGAAAATATTCAAACGTAGGACGTCTTCAGGTAACTGTAAGTAATTTAAGCGATAGTATTATAAATAATATATTGACAGGAGGACTTACATTGCCTTTTAAGGGTGAACTTTGTGGAAAAGGTGAGATTTATTTTCGTGATAAAAAACCTGAACTTAAGATGCTCCTAGAGACTAAAGACGCTTATGTAGGTTCTTTAAAATTAAAAGATTTTAAAACCGAAATTGAAGTTGTCAATAAAAATATTATAATAAAGTCCACTTCTGCAAAAATTTCTAATGGCGAAATAAGGATTGATGAAGGTTTTTGTGATCTAAATAACAATAAATACTTTTTAGATTTATTTTTTATAAATATCCATGCCGGACAGATGGATTTGTTCGGGAACGTCAAACTTTATGGTGATATAGTAGAAGAGAATAGGATTTTTATATTTAGTGGAATTGTTGATTTAAATAATTTATGGATGAATAAATATAAATTAAATCATTATTTTTTTAATTATTCATTTAAAGATGGCATATTAAAACTTTTTCAAAAACCAATAGATAAAAATAATGATTTTAGTTTATTCTGTGAAATTATTTTTGGTGACATTCTGACAGTGAAGAAATTGAATGTTGTAGGAAAATCGTCACATTTTGATATGTCTGGGAATTTTTCAAAAGATTGCGTAAATTTTGAAGTCACAGGTTTTGGTATTGATTTGAAACTTATGTCAAATTTTTTTGATTTACCTGTAGGATTAGAAGGCGACACTGATGTATACATTAAATTCAAAAGCGATGCGAGTTCTTTTAATGGTAATATGTCAATCGTTTCAATAAGTGGGGCTTTGATGAATATTCCATTTGATAAGTTATGTGTTTATATGGACTTTTATGATAACCGTATTTATATAAAAGAGGCATTTGTTTCAAAAAAAAATGATATAAAAATTGTCGCAAAGGGGAGTTTTCCTATTTGCTTAAGCGAAAAAGTATCTAAAGAAGTTGTAGATATTTCTTATGAGATTGAAGATAATAAACTTGGTATCTTAAAATATCTTTCAGACGGTTTTTTGAATCCTTTAAGCGGTAAATTATTATTGAAAGGTACCATAAACGGAAGTTATAAAAGTCTCAAAAACAGTGGAACGCTTTCAGTTTTTGATGGAATATTCCATTTTAATGGCTATTTTGGTAAAATAAAAAATGTAGTAGCTGAAATATTTCTTACTGACAATTTGATTAAAGTTAATAAGTTTACCTTTAGTTCAGGAGCAGGTAAAGTAAACATTTCAGGATTAATAAAACTTAAGAATTTTATTATAAAAAATTTTGATATTAGAGCTGTTACTGAAGGGAAGAAAGGAATTCCCATATCTGTACATCAGCTGCCTATTTCAAAGTTTATGAGATCAAAGTCTGTGCTGAAAGATTATTCTTCAGGAAAACCTTTGTTTGATATTAAAATCGAAGGAAAACCAAAAAATTTTTTGGTTTCTGGACATATTGTTTTGGAAGACACAAGGTTTACTTTCCCTGGAGAAAAAGATAGTGAGGGTTTCAACAACATTTCGTTTTTAGAAAATGCTAAATTCGATTTGGATTTATACACTGGCAAAAAGACAAAATTTGAAAATTCAATTGTTTCATCTTTAATAAATGGGACTTTGCACATAAGCGGAAGTCTCAACAGTTTGAAATCTGAAGGAGTTATTGAATCAACAAGTGGAAGACTGAACTATTTTGGGATAGGTTTTTTTGATATATTAAGTGCCAGATTAGAAATAATTGACAATAATCAAATTTATGTGACTGTAGAAGGTGAAACTGTGATTCCTTCAAAAGCAGGACGAGGATCTGAAACAGTAAAATTATTTGTAAAAAGGTGTAAATTATCTGAACTTTCAAAAGGTAATGCAATAAAATTTAGTTCAAAAGATGAACTGAATATGGATCCTCAAAAAGGCTTGGCTAAAATTATGGGTATGGATCAAGACAAAGAAACAAACTATTTAAGATTTGCATTAAGTGGTTTTGAGCAGGAATTTTCAACTCCTCTCGCAATATTGTTATTGCATAAAATAGGTATTGCTGATAATTTTAGAATTTCTTATGTCAATACTGACGATGATACTGTTGCTATAGATAAAAGCCTAAGGCTTGTTAATTTACTACCAGGGACAAGATGTACAGTGGAAAAGGGTATAAATAAAAACATTCTATTTGGATATAGCTTAACTTTTTCTGAGTTTAACAGAAAACTTGATTTGACCCACAGTATGGAACTGCGATATAAATTAGCACCAAATTTATTTTTAAAATGCAATTATGAGTTTAATCATGAAGAGTGTTTTAGAGAACGGGATAAATCAATAAAACTTCAACAGCAATTTAAATTTGGACAGTCAAAAAAACATAAAAATAAATGAAAAAATTAAAATATTAAAATGAAGTTTAATATAAAATAAATACAAAGTCCTTTTAAAAGATTTTGAAAATTTTACTAAGATAATGTTATTGATATGTCGTTAAGCATTACATAGGAGGTAACATTTGAAAAATAGTTTATTTGATAGATAATAAAATACATCTAATGTGATTTTAGATGACTTTGGTTTTATTAATCTTTTCATAGTTTTAAAAGAAAAAATTGTAAAAGAATCTTATTTGGGGACGTTGTCGTTTTTTTTAGTTTGCAGTTGGCTGTGACTGTTATATTAATAAATAGTGGTTGATTATAGTAGTTCTAAATACTAAAATAATAAAGTGACTGTTGATAAGTTACAGTGGTTAGGGTAGGATATTTGAAAAATATATGTAATAAAAAACAAATAATTATCTGTGTTTTGACTGAAAAAGTTAACAAAATAAATAAGACGAAAGTCTATGTTAATAACATTTATATATTTCTAGTTATATTTTATGTTATATGTCTCATACTTCGTACGCACTTTGGATCTCAATGTAATTCTCTTTTTGTACTATATTAACATACCTTGCCATTGTTGCTCTATATTTGCTCTATAGATTTTTCAATGTCAATTTTCAATTCTCTATATTTTTTTTCTATGCTTTCTATTGTCATAACTATTTCATTTTCTACACTTAATATATTCCAAAGTCGTTTTAAATACAGATCTTTTATGCCTATCAAGTAAAGTTTAATATCATTATATACTTTTTCCTATATATTAGCATCACTGTAGATATTAACAAGCCTATTTGCCTCTTCTTTCTTTTTAGTTTTTTTGTAGCGGTTAAGTCACCTTGTATCTACTTTATTGTATCAGCTGCTAAGTGTTTTTTTTGTATTCACTATTTTGATTTTATTATTTTTTTCATATATCTTCTTGTAGAACATAAATTCTGTTAAAATTTTTTTGAATTTGTTGCATTATTAGTGTCATTTACGCTGATTACACCATACTTTTTATTACGTTTATATATATAAACGTAATAAAACTTATGATTTAATTAGACTTGTTATTTTGGCAAGGATTTAACTTATTTTATACAGCTACTAATTAAACTAACTTTTTACTTTCTCATACTTTGCATTTTTCATTAAACAAAAACAATAAACGACTCTTAAAGAATATTTTTATTGATTCTCTTTTTTATATTCCTTTTAACTTGGAATTATCATTTTTTTATTTTATTACTCGTTATTTTTATTTTTTTTTAAAAGCATTTTTTCATTTTTTCTAAAATCTTATTAATTCACTCTTTCAATTTTTTTCTAAATATTGTAACTATTGCGTATGCAGAAAAGACTCCTATCAATGCTCCAGCAAGAACATCTGAAGGAAAATGATTTCCTGTATAAATTCTATAAAATCCTGAAGAAAAAGCAAATAATATGTATAAATACCAATACTTTTTAACCATTACAAACATGAAAATGCATAAAGAAAACGCAAGTTCTGTATGCCCTGAAGGGAAAGAAAGTGTGTATATTTTTTCAAAGAGTATGTTTGTATTTTTTCCAAATACTTTTAGAGGGCGAGGTCTTTCAAAATAATATTTTAGAAAATGAATTATTACAGCGCCTACTGCCATTATGCTTGTCAATAGGGCGAGCTTTGTCAAAAAGTGTTCTTTTTTATTTTTCCATAGGATAGATATGCATATTGTAAGTATTATAAAAAAACTTAAGTTAAAATTTTTGGAGTCACAATATGAAATAGGTATCATAAAAAAGTCTAAAAATTTAGACTTTAAGTTTGAATTTATAAATTTGAAAACAAAATGGTCAAATTTTAAAAATTTTTGCTTGAGGTCTTTTTTTGTTTCCAAATTTAGAGCGGCATAAGACTGCTGAAGTTTAGTCGGATTGAAAGACTTGCAAAATGTAAAATAGAAATTTTTAATTTTTTTGCCATTTCTATATACAGGGAACTCTTCAATTTCAGTATATGATGAAAATACACCAGTTTCATATCTGCTTTTAGGCTCTGAAAAGAAGTAATTGTTGTATATGTATAATCCATTTTTATTTTTTAATTTTTTTAAGTCTCTCTGCCAAAAATCGTAAGCATTTATTTTGTCGCTTATGCAAAATACTCTAAGTTCTGGAACGCATGCTGAAAGTTCACTTGCTAAATAGCTTTTGTATGTAAATATAAAAGGTCTTTCTTTTTTTGAATAAGTGGTTACTATTCGTCTTATTTCGTTCCCTACTTCTTTCCAGCCATAAACTTCATTTGTTAAATCAATTTTTTCGCTTTCGGGTATACCGTGTTCTATTTTTTCAAGTTTACCCTTTGGTATTAATTTTTTCATTGGTATAATTCCGTACAAAGTATGTAGGAAAATCATGATAACCATAAGCAAAGTTAAGCTCCAAGCTGTATAAGAATAAAATTTGAACCATTTTATATGCCAAAATTTTAATGTTAAATGAGTTGTATATATTGATAAAACTAGATATCCCATAGCAGGCCAGTGGGGAAGTATTTCATTAAATGTTGCCACTGTGTTAAAAATGAGCAAGGTAGGTAACGAGAAACAAGAAATAATAAGAGCTGTTCTATTCTCTCTTTTATAAGCTTCTTTAACACATAAGAACGCAGCGATTATAAACATTAAAAATAGTAAAGGAGAAATATATCCGGCTTGTGCTCCTATGGATCTGCCAAAAAGTGTTAAAGAAAATTTAGGCAAAGAATGTCCAACTCCATGTCCTAATTGAAATCTGAAAGATGCCCAGTTGTTTTCTGTATTCCATATTAGAACAGGTAAAAAGGTTATGACAGACAGGATAAGCCCAATGTATGGTTCTTTATTTTTAAACCAAAATCTGTGTTTTGACGAAAAAATAAGAAATAAAAACACTGAAAAAGGTATCAAAATTCCGTTATATTTAGAAAGCATTGCAAATCCTGTTGTAATACCTAGCAAATACCAATATTTTTTATTATTTGTTTCAATTATTATGATAAATATAAGAAGCGATAGGAGCCAAAACAAAGCAAGTGGAGAGTCTGGAACGGTTATTACAGAACCTAAAAAAGAAAATACTGGAAGAATATTTAATAGCAATATACCGGCAAAAGCCGTTTTTTCATTGTAAAGTTTTTTAACACATATAAAAAATATCCAAATTGCAAAAAAGAAAATTAATACTGCGGGACATCTTACTGCAAATTTAGTGTCATTGAAAATTAATGTTGATGCTTTAATTATATAACCAATTAGAGGTGGATGGTCAAAATATGAAAAATTTAGAAATTTAGAATATACCCAATAGTGAGCTTCGTCTATAGTTAGCCCTATTTTGTCTATTATTAACAGTCGCAATAGTGTTGTGGCAATATTTACAACCCAAAACCATAACCTGTAGTTCATTTATCTCCCTGTTAATTTTAGCTTTAAAGCTTTGAATAAATATGTTATTAAAGTTTTTAGGTGAAGCTTTGATTTACCTGAAAATCTGGCAAGAAATATTATTGGATATTCTTTGACTTTTAAATTATTTTTTTTAACTTTATATAGAACTTCGGTAATTATGAAAGGATCGCTTGCCGTTAACTCAGTTGCGAATTTAGCTAGAGCGGCTCTTTTAAACATTCTATAACCGGAGGTAGGGTCTTGTATTTTAACTTTTAACACAAAAGATAAGTATCGCCTTGAAAAGTTGCTTATTATTTGTCTAATTATTGGTCTCTCTTTATCTTTTCTTCCATTGATATAGCGTGATCCTATAACAACATCATAACTTTCTATTGTTTTTAAAAATTCTGGGATATATTTAGGGGAATGAGAACCATCCCCATCCATTTCAACTATATAATCGGCTTTCATATCAAGAGCTTTTAAGAATCCATCTTTCCCGGCATACCCGCGACCTCTGTTTTCTTTTCTTAATAGAAGGTGTACTTTATTATTTGTTTTTGATATTTCTTCAACTATTTTGTACGTTTTGTCAGGAGACATATCATCTACAATCAAAACGTCTGCACTGACACCACAATTTAAAATTTTATCAATTATCATCTTTATATTTGAAGCTTCGTTGTATGTCGGCACTATTACGACAGTTTTCATTAAAACCTCTATTTGAACTGTGTTAAGGTAGGAACAAATTATAAATACTGCTTAACTGCTTTTATAACGTCTTTTGCTGTTATTGCCTCCATACAGGTATCAGCTAAATTGCATTCCTGTTTATAGCAGACTACGCAATTTTTATTAGATTGTATTTTTACGCCTTTGGAATATATTTCTATTTCATTGATTGAAGTTGGACCAAAAAGAGCTACGATATTTTTTTTAAGTCCGGCAGCGGCATGTAAAGCCATAGTATCTCCGCATAAAACTACGTTGCATAGATTTATCTTTGCAAAAAAATCTGGAATAGTATTGTTAATTCCTGTTGATATAACATTTGACATATTTTCTTTTAAAATCAAGTCAATTTCATTTTTATCATGAGTACTTCCGAGCAATAAAACGAAATATCCTTTTTGCGAAAAGTATTTTGCAGTTTCAATAAACCCCTTTGGTGTCCATTTTTTTAATTTCCACATATTCCCTGCACCTGGGTTTATTCCTATAATTTTTTTATTGTTATTTATATTGTTGTCTTTTAAAAATTTTTCAGCCTTTTCTATTGATTTTTTTTGCAAAGGAACAATTATTTCATAGTTGTCTTTTGGTAGTTCGGTTATTTTAGACATCCAATATTGATATGTAAAAGTATTGGCTTTCTTAAGTTTATCATAAGCACTTGCTTTAAGCCATTCTTTAGCATAGTTGTTTGATGTTATAATGTTTCTACGATCATCTAAAGTAAACCCTAAGACTTTTTTTTTATTTGAGAGTTTTGTAAGAGATAAGCTTTCAAAAGCTAAATCTAAGTTGATGACAATGTCAAAAAATTCGTTTGCAAGATATTTTATGACATTGTCATAATTATTATGTATTACTCTATCTATCAGATTGTTACCTTTAAGAACAGCTGCATTTTTTATATCAACAATCCAAGATATTTCACTTTTAGAGTAAATTTCTTTTAAGCCGTTTAAAATAAAAGTAGTTCTTAAAACATCACCCATGGCTCCAAGTTTAACAATTAGAATGCGTTTGTTATTTTTGTTAGCTGAGTTAGCTGAAAGTTTTGAATAATTTTTACATTTTTTACAAGTGACATTATTATATTTTTGGTAAACACACGGCCTATCTAACTTAAATTTAGAACAATCTGTGAAAACTTCAAAAGAATCAGTATTTTTTATTATAATCATAACTTATAAAGTTAGCAAATTTTACCTGAGATTGCAATATCACGTGTAAATTAGTAAAATTGTAGATTAATGAGTTTATTTAGTTGGAGTTTATGGATAAGTTATTTTGTAGAAAAAATGCTTTTTTTATTGTTTGTTTTGTTGTTTTGTTTAAAATATTTTTATCTGCTTCTATAGAGCTTCACCCAGATGAGGCGTATTATTGGCTTTGGTCTCAGCATTTAGCTCTAGGATACTTTGATCACTCTCCAATGGTGGCGTGGTTTATAAAAACAACTACATTGTTTTTTAATTCTGCAGTGGCAGTAAGATTTTCTTCTATAATAGTAACCATAGTACTCAGTTTTTTGATATGGAATTTGACTAAAGAGATTTTTAGTGAAACTATAGCTGCGGCATCTGTTATCGTATTAAATACTTTACCTGAAACGATGACAGCTTCTATAATAATAACACCTGACACACCTGTGTTTTTATTTTTCTCTTTGAGCGTTTATTATTTGTGGCGTTTAATTGAAAGTGGCAAAACAAGGTATTGGTATATAACAGGTTTATTTTTTGGGTTTGCTTTATTGTCAAAATATACAGCCACATTGTTTGGATTAAGCATTTTTGTGTACATGATTGCAGACAGAAAGTGGTATTGGTTTAAAAATAAACATTTTTATTTTATGTTTATTGTCTCTTTCATTGTTTTTTTGCCTGTTATTATTTGGAATTTACAACATGGATGGGTGTCTTTCGCATTTCAATTTCGCCATGGCTTGATAAGTAATAAAATTCATTTTGATTATATTTTTGATTATTTGGGTTCTCAGTGTCTTGTTGCAGGTCCTATTATTTTTATTTCTGGTATTATTGCGGCAATCTATTATTTTTGCTCAAAGAATTCAAAAAAGATTTTTATTGTATCTTTTTCTATACCAATAATAATGTTTTTTTTGTTTACAGCTTTAAAAAGAAGTCCAGGAGCAAATTGGCCTGCCTTTGCCTATTTTACTTTTAGTATTATGTGCTGTGCTTATTTACTTGAAAATAACTCAAAAATAAAAAGAAAGATTTTAGTCTATGGAACAATGTTTAATTTTATCATATCTTTTCTTTTAGGTTTGCATGTTAAGTATACGATTGTTCCTTTAAAGCTTTTTTCACATCATGCCGCAGTCGCTGATGCCACTAATTATTTCTACGGTTGGAGTAAACTTGGAGATAATCTTGTAAAAAGAGATGTTAAATATGCTGTAACAAATACTCAGCAATGGGGTGGTGCCATAGCTTATTACACAAAGAACAAAATACAAGTATTAACTGGACCAGTGCCTGTAAAACAGTTTAAATATTGGCCCATTCCTGACGATTTGTCTTATTCAAAAGTTGCAGTTGTAAATGTGGATAAAAATATGGATGCCGATTTTAGTAAAATTAAAAATGCAGATATTATGATTGTTTTAAGGAGCGGAATTCCTATTCGTCAATACGCAATTGTTGAAAGCAACGGTTATGAAATGAAAAAATAGAAAAAGTAAAAAAATAATTGAATTGCGAAAGATAAAATAGCACAAATCTCAATTCATGAGATACGCATTTGTGGCTTTAATATATCTGCTTATGGCATCTTTTCGTTTTGAAGATCAGTCTGATTTGGTAAACGTGTCTGTTATTGCCAACAATTTTTTGTTTTAGATTACGACTTACATTTTGATTAGCAAAAGACTTTCGAATATAAATTAATATGCCAGCAAGAGTGTAAGTTTGTAGATTTTTTCAATATTTATTTATAATGTGGTAGAGGAAAATTTGACAAAAAATAAAGTGTCTAGAAAACTGAGACAAAGACTTTGTATTTTTAGAAACAGTTTTTTAAATTTAGACTTGATTGGACCATGACCTGAAAAGAATTTTTTATATAATATTATACTATTTATATTATTGCAACATTGCAAACAAATACACATAATACATAATTATATTTAATATACATGTCATACCATATAATAATTATTTATATTGATTAATATGAATAAGTATGGAAATAAAAATTTCATTATGACAGCGAGCTTATAGAGTGAACAGCTATAATATATATGTATATATTTGCTTGGAGATGAAGCAATAGTTGAGTTTATAATTTTTATATTTTTATTGTGCATTACTGTGCATATATTTAAATTTTTAGGAGAAATAAGTGACTGTAAAAGAATTTTTATTAAACGGTAAAAAGTATTGTGGATTTGAAGGGGAAATATGTTCTGGCAATAATTTGATTTTTATAAAAGGCAACAAAGGGTTTATAATGTGTGGTTATTTAAATCTTGAAACGGCAGAGAAAATGAATAATGTCGCAGCTGTTGTGGTAGGAGTTAAAACAATTGATGATATGTTAAATAAGACTGTAGTAAACTCTACGACAAACGCTCAAAAATTAGGTATTGTGCCTGGTATTTCAGTCTTGAAAGCTCTTGATAAAATATGTTAATAAGTTGTAGTTAGTAAGCTGTGAGCTGATAGATTTGACAAGGATAAATAAAATGTGTATAATTTTTCATATTCATAATCCGCGGGGTGGAGCAGTCTGGTAGCTCGTCAGGCTCATAACCTGAAGGACGCAGGTTCAAATCCTGCCCCCGCAATTTATAAGATTTAGTACGACCTAATATAAGGTCGTATTTTTTTGTAAAACTGTTTTTTTATTTATTATAATCGCGAAATGATAGTTAATAATTTAAAAAATATAGATTTTTATTCAAATTTTAATAGTTTTAGCTAAGTTGATGTTGTATTTTGTAAAAGAGGTGTATTATGAAATAAACAAAATATTTATGCCACGATAGAAACATTTTTTTTCTAGAGCTCTAAAGCAATAAAAATTGAACGCCTAAATATTATTGATGTTTAAGTATATAGTAATAATGATGACGGTATGATAGGGTTTTATGAACTTGTTGGATCGTTATCAAATACATAAAGATTACGAAGTAAAAGATATAGAGTTTTCAATAATAGACAATCATGATTTAGCATTATTTTTTATAGCTATGATTCAAGCACGCTATATTAGGAAAGAATATGTAAAAAGTGTAAAGTGTATATAAGTTTTGACATAAAACACAATTTTTTAGTAAATAAATATACATAGGTATAAAATGGTTATAGGGTTGACTGGTTTTTACTGTTCCGGGAAAGATACAGTTGCAAATTATATATCGCAAAAATATGGATATAAACATCTCTCTTTGTCTGATGTTATAAGAGAGATAATGAAAGAATTTGGATTTGAGCCTACAAGAGAAAATCTTATCACGTTTGGTACAAAACTTCGCGAAGAAAATAGCAATGAAGTTTTAGTAAAGAAAGCTTTGGAAAAAATAAAAGATGAAGACAAGTACTGCATAACTTCAATAAGGCACTCAGAAGAGGTAAACGAGCTTAGAAAAAGAAAAGATTTTGTATTGATAAATGTTGACGCACGTCAGGATGTTCGTTTTGAAAGAATGCAGAAAAGAAAAAGACCCGGGGATCCTCAAGTGTTGGAAAAGTTTATAGAGCTTGAAAAAAATGAATCTCAGACTTCAGGTTCAGGGCAACAACTTAGAAAAGTAGTCAATATGGCAGACATTATTTTTATAAATGATTCTAATGATATGGCAACTCTTAAAGCGACAGTTGATAATTTTTTAGAAGATTTAAAAATGAAAAAGGAAATTTTAATGTTATAGTGTTATCAAGGTTGTGGTATTTTTTGAGTGATGATAGCCATGATATCTGGAGGTATGGTTTAAAAACTGTAGTTTTGGAGAAAAAGTCGTGTCATGGTTGTAAGTTTTGAAAGCTTAGAAGTTTTGTGTGAGCTTGAAAGGAGTGAAAGATATTTTATTACAAATGATAAAGATCAAGGTGCGATTGGCATTCTTGTAAAAGAAGCTAAAAGTTTTCTAAAATATTTACTGCGTAAAAGCGTGACAGAAAAATAATGGCTTTATGTTTATTAGTTTCGCTATAAAAAATTAATAAAATCAATAAACTAAAAAAAATTAGATATTGGCTTGCGACAGATTTTTATACCATGCTTTTTTTATTTGACATGCATGGACAGTTCATGGTATGTTATTAAAAATATTTGCTTTATGCATGTACTATAAATATTATGTCCAGTATTTTGCTCCCTATAATAGTGCTGTTATATATAAAGAATATTTAAAAAAATTTAGTATTTAAAATTAAGAAACACTGAAATCCATTATTCCATCAGATAAGATTCTTTTTAAAGAGTTCGACAAGGTGGAAAGATGAAGTGTGGGCGAATTGATTTTATATTTAATATAAATAACATAAACTAAAACTAAAGACTTTAAATTTTCTTAAAGAATTAATAGTTGCACAATGTAGTGCTATTTATTGATGAAATAAAGCAAAAAAACAATGAAGTTAAAATTCTAATGTTTGATTGCTGAGAAACTATAAGACATAAGATGTACTTAACACCTATGAGATAGATGATTTTAATTTGCAGGTGGTGTTTTCACTGATTATTTAGTAGAAAGTTAAATAGAAAGTTAAATGATTATTTTTTTGAAACTTTTATGCGGTATGTTTTGGCACAGCTTGATTTTTTTCAGTTTTTTAGTATTTTCAACATGTCAGTTATTAAGTATATATATTAAATTTTAATATATTAAAATTTAATAAATTAAGAGCTAATAAAGAAAAGAGTTTAGTATTTTTTTTGATTTTTACAATGATTAAATAGGTTCTTAATTTGTATTTTAAGAAGAAACATCTTGATAATAAAAAGTAGAGTCGTATTTAAAATTTGAGTATTTAAGTATATTTTAATATAGGATTTCCTGTAAAAAGAGAAAATATTTATACGTACTGTGTGTTTACTTAAATCTATACGTTCAGATGTTTGATGATCGGTGAATATAATAAACGTTTTATGTTTGTTATATTTGACTTTTGTGTGTATTTTAAGTATACTTAATGAAATAAAAACTGAAAAAATTGAGAAATAAAATGGGTTATGAAAACAACCCGTCTCTGTGTATGTCCTAAAAAAACTCCAACGAGGGTTATTTAGGGCGTTTTATTTGTAGATATTATGTAATATGCATGAATTTGTGTTTTATTTGAATGATCTAATGCTAATTTGTATGTGTGTGATGATAAAGACACTATAAATAAAAGA
The DNA here is from genome assembly GCA_031264325.1 of Endomicrobium sp. GTDB lineage: Bacteria > Elusimicrobiota > Endomicrobiia > Endomicrobiales > Endomicrobiaceae > Endomicrobiellum. Next base: position 25,379 of record JAISEE010000033.1, read on the forward strand.
GACAAAAGATTTAGTGGTTGGGAAGGCATTATTAGATTTATATTTGTTAATGTGTGAGAGATCAAATAGTTTGAGCGGTGGTTCTGTTGTTTATGGTATTTTTCAGTATTAAAAATTTATATGTTCAAAGGAGCAGCTTTATAAATGAAGATGAATTTATTTCACGTGATAAAGTAAATAAAGAATATAATAAATTAAGAGTGTATATTTCAAATGGTAAAAATATGTGAGATTTTAAAGGTTTTGGTATTTCTTAATAGTATAAGTAATTTTTTATGTTAGACAGTTGAAGTATGCATGTTTTGGTTATTCATAGAAGATCTTATGCAAATACTCTCGTATTGGTTGGGTGTATTTTGCAATGCTTAATTGATCTTCTCTGGTTTATTAATAGAGAGATATTTTATGATGTTAATTAGCATGTGGTGCTTTGTTAAGAGCTTTTGATATAAATGTATTTTACAAATTGACACTGAAATAAAATGTATTTAATATATTTTTTTTGATTTATCTGTAAGAGCAACTTGCAGAGTACCAAATGGTAAGGCATAATAAAAGTAGTGGTAGTTTTTTTACAATTTCGCTATGGCAAAAAGGGGATGGGGATAACGTTAAGCGACAAGATAAAGTTTTTTTGGGTGGGGTATGTGGGATGTTATGCTGTTGTTGCAGAAAAATGAGACAGAGCTTATGTCATATGAAAAATTAACATTTGTTGCAGTATAGGCGTGAAGGTGATTAAATAAAGATTTTTAAACATGTGAAAAACTGTTATTTAAGTAGTGTTGGAAAAAATTTGGTATTTGGTAGTCATGAGAAATACTTAGATGATCTTGGTTGTTGCAATAAAAATTAAGATATAACAAAGGATATAGAGTAAAACATTGATTTTGGGAATATTTTTCTGAATATATCTGAATATAATAAATAACATGGAAGGTATTTCTGTTGCAAGAGTAAAATACTATGTGGTGCTGGAGTATTTTCAGAATAAAGTTTGTTGGCTAATGGAAAAAAAGGATAAGAAATATTTTTTTAAATAAAGAAGGTATTATTTTTTAAAATACATATTTTGCTTGTATTCAACAAATTTTTCAAAGTATATATGTGTGTTAACAAAAATCTGTATGCTAATAGTGTATTATGCTAATAGTGTATTATGCTAATTAGTTTAAATATATGTAAGAGGTTTAAGAGATGAAAAATGAGAGTTTTTTTGGCAGGCAATACAGTAAGAAAGCTTATCTTGAGCTTTCAAACGGAATAAAGCTTGAAGGTAAGGCTATTGGTGCAGATATTTCGATAAGCGGTGAAATGGTATTTAATACTGGTATGCTTGGATACAGCGAGGCAATGACAGATCCTTCATATTTGGGACAGATTTTAGTGTTTAGTTTTTGTTTAATTGGCAATTATGGAATACCTTTTCCAAAAAATGGTGATTTTTTTTCGTCTCAAGGACATGAAAGTTCTTCAATAACAACGCAAGGTATAATAGTTTCGGATATTTACGATGGATGTCATCATCACAACGGAGGGATATCTCTTGAAGATTGGATGAAAAAACAAGACGTGCCTGGTCTTGCTGGAATAGATACAAGGTATTTAGTGCAGATAATAAGAGAAAGCGAAAATCTTTGGGGAAGAATTGTTTCTGAAGGGGCAAAATATCAAAATAAAAATAAATTTGAATTTTTAAAGCATTTTGAAGATGGAGAATATGTCGATCCATCAAAATTTAACTTAATGCCGTCAGTATCAACAAAAAAAAGGCAAGTAATGAGTAGAGGTTTAAAAAAAGTTGCGATCATTGATTGCGGTGCAAAGTGGAATATTATGAGAATGTTTATAGAAAGAGACTGCAAGGTGGAAGTGCTGCCTTGGGATACAGACTTTTCAACAGTTAAATGTGATGGATGGGTTATAAGCAATGGACCCGGAGACCCTAAAAATACAGCAGATTTAGTTGAGAGAATAAAAAAAGACGTATTAATTTTAAATAAACCTATTTTGGGAATATGCTTAGGACATCAACTTTTAGCGTTGGCTTCTGGTGCTGAAACCAAAAGACTAAGTCATGGACATAGAAGCCATAACCAGCCTGTTTTTTCTATTCCAGATAAAAAAGCTTATATGTCTAGTCAAAACCACAGGTATGCTGTTGAAAAAAGCTCAATACCAGTCGATTGGGAATTATGGTTTGAAAATGCTAATGATAACTCTGTTGAAGGTTTAAAACACAAAACAAGCCCGTTCATGTCAGTGCAATTTCATCCAGAGGCATCAAGCGGGCCTAATGATACGTCTTGGATTATAGATAAATTTGTTGGGTTGTTATAACACAGTTTGGAAAATGTAAAAAAAGAGTGTTTATAGTATTTAATAGAAAGAAATTAAGAACGACATGTAAGCTTAATTGTTATAAGTAGTGAGGCTCTCAGCAGATATTAGGGTGTTTTTTTCATCTTTGACAAAATTGTTATGCTTTGTTATTGTCTTAAACAACGCGTGTTTATTTATCTTAGGAACGTTGGATATGATGTTACGGCCGAATATTCTCAATGGCAGAGTTTTAGACAAAACTTTTTTTCTATGCACAGCAAGCTTATAAATCATTTTGCGGTTTTGCAATAGGAGTGAGTGAATTTTTTGGTGGCTGGGGGGTATATGTTTTGTATGTTTAAATCAATTCCTATGGACATATTATTGTATATTGTATTTTGACGAAAATATATCTCATTTTATTAATGGACTTAGGTGTTGATTTTTGGTTTAGTTGACTTCAATAAATTTTTAACATTAAGATTTTTTTGGTTTGTTATATAGAAGTTGTGATTATTTTATAGTATTTGAATATAGTAAATGGGCGAAAAGCAACTGGGACTTCTAAATTTGTATAAGCTCAAAGATGGTTTTGTTCCTTTTGGTTTTTATGAATTTAGCGACTCTTGTTTTATAATTTTATAATGTTTTTTTTGTTGGTTTGGTATTTAAGTTTGTAAACATAATTGCGTGGTGAAATAAAAGCAATTAAAAAACTACTTGCAGTAATAAATATAAAGTTTTGTTATGTCACTTTTTGTTTTATATGGAGAAGGGCATTTTTGTGATTATATCTTAATCTATGATTAAGTTTGCAAGAAGCCTGGGTTAGGAAAGTATTTTGTTATCGCATTTACGAGTCTTGAAATAAAAAAATTGTCTTATGCTAAAATGTTGCAATTTTAGTTTATTTGTTTTTTTTGACTTGGAGTAATTAGAATTATATTCACCAATGGAAGAGTGCTCTATGTTTGACGTTATATAATCAAATTTTTAATTTTTGGCAAGCTTTATAGTTCGAGCAAGATTTTTTCAGTTAATGCTTTTTGTTTTTATCTTTATATGTAGTTATATGTCGTTGATGTGGTGGTCTTAAGTTAATTTGCACCTTAATATTCTTTAATTATGCGTTTTGAAGAAACAGTATAATTTCTATAGCTTTGTTAATTAGAGCAGTAAAACCATATTCAAATGTATGCAAGCGTTCTATGTATGATATGATGATATTGGAAAATGTTTCAAATTTAAAATATTTTATACTGGTTTATCCATATAAAATATTTCAGCTTTTGGATCTTTGATTTTTATATTTGCAATGCCTGTCCACATTGATAAACTTAATAGATTTTTTATATTTTTTTGTCCGTTTTGATTGTTTTATATACGATTTATAAACCCGGCTTGTTAAAGAAAATAATATGAAAAGATATATATATCTTTTCATATATATTAATACTATATAATACTATATTAATATTAATGATATAAAAGAATATAAGAAAGAGGTAAAATATGCCAATTTTAGATTTTTTATCACCCAAAAATGGAAAAAGACAAAAAATTATTCTTCTTGGTTCTGGGGCGTTGTCTATAGGACAGGCAGGGGAATTTGATTATTCAGGCTCTCAAGCTGTAAAAGCGTTGGAAGAAGAAGGTTTAGAGGTAATAATTATCAATCCGAATATTGCTTCGGTTCAAACTAACAAGGGTCCAAGCAAGAACGTTTATCTGTACCCTATTACTCCTTTTTGGGTTGAAAAAATTATCAAAATAGAAAAACCTGTTGCTATTATTTCAAGTTTTGGTGGTCAGACGTCGTTAAACTGTGTTATAGATCTTGAAAAAAACGGTGTTTTGAAAAAATATAATGTAAAGGTTTTGGGAACGCAGGTTAATGCACTTGAATTATCTGAAGACAGAGAACTTTTTGCGGAAAAAATGAAGTCTATAAAGGTTCCCATAGCTAAAAGTCATGCAGTTTCCACGGTAAATGAAGCTTTAAAAACGGCCGAACAAATAGGCTATCCTGTTATTACGCGTTCAGCTTTTGCTTTGGGAGGGATGGGCAGTGGACTTGCAAAAAATTTTACAGAGTTAAAAAAGCTTACGCAAGTGGCGTTAATGGTTTATCCTCAAGTTTTAATTGAAAAATCTCTTTACGGTTGGAAAGAAATAGAATATGAGGTAATGAGAGACAAAAATGGAAATACTGTAACAATATGTAATATGGAAAATTTTGATCCTATGGGAATACACACAGGGGATTCTATAGTCATAGCTCCGTGTCAGACAATAAATAACACAGAAAATAATATGCTTAGAGACACAGCCATTAAAATTGCCCAAAACATTGGCATAGTTGGCGAATGTAATGTACAGTATGCTTTAAACCCTGAAGGCTACGGTTTTTATGTTATAGAAATTAATGCAAGACTTTCTCGTTCCAGTGCTTTGGCAAGCAAAGCGACAGGCTATCCTATAGCTTATATAGCGACAAAAATCGTTATAGGTTTTGATTTATTGGAACTAAAAAATCCTGTTACTGGTACAACGTCTGCATTTTATGAGCCTTCACTTGATTACGTTACTTTAAAAGTTCCTCGCTGGGATTTAAATAAGTTTACTGGAGTTTCTAAAAACTTAGGCACTCAAATGAAGTCTGTCGGAGAAGTTATGGCAATAGGCAGAAATTTTTGTGAAGTTATGCAAAAGGCTCTTAGAATGGTTAATGAGAGTGAAAATGGCATAACTGTAAATATTTTTAAAGAGGCTTCGGATGAAGATCTTGATAAAGAGCTTTTGTCACCGACAAATTTAAGAATTTTTTCAATTTATGAAACTTTTAAAAGAGGAAAGTCTATCGAATATGTTTATGAAAAAACGAAGATAAATTATTGGTTTTTGTCTCATATTTTGTATTTGGCAAATGTTGAATCTGAATTATTTAATTTTTTTGTAACCCATGTTGAAAAAAAATTTTTGTTTACAACTCGAGATGTATATAATGCTTATAAAAAAATTCCAAAAGAACATTTGCGTTGTCTAAAATCAAAAGGGTTTTCTGATTTTCAGCTTACGAAAATTTTCCTTTTGGCGTGTTTGTCTAGTCAAGCAAAGTTGAGCATAAAGCAAATACGAACTTTATCTTTTGGTATAAGAAAATTGAGAAAAAAATTAGGTGTTCTTCCTGTTGTAAAGCAAATAGATACAACGTCTTCTGAGTACCCAACAAAATCTAATTATTTATATCTTACATATGATGGCATTCATAGCGATATATCTCCTAGAAAGAACGCAAAGAGTGTTATTATTTTGGGTAGTGGAAGTTACCGTATAGGCAGTAGCTTGGAGTTTGACTGGTGTTCTGTTATGACAAGTAGTTATTTCAAAAATAAAAAAAATGATAGCGTTATTATAAACTGTAATCCAGAAACAGTTTCTACAGATTATAGCGTTTCTGACAGACTTTATTTTGAAGAATTATCTTCAGAAAGAGTTTTGGATATTATAGATATTGAAAACACAAAAGGCGTCGTGGCGTGCATGGGCGGACAGAATCCTAATAATTTAATTCAATCTTTAAACGAGGCCAAAGTAAATATTTTGGGACACAGTCAAAAGAGTGTTGATGGGGCTGAAGATAGAGAGAAATTCTCAGCAATGCTTGATAAACTTGGCATAGATCAGCCAGATTGGATCTCAGCTATTTCCAGAGACGAAATAGAAAAATTTATAGAAAAAGTTGGATTTCCTGTACTTATACGTCCGAGTTTTGTATTGTCTGGAACACTCATGAATGTTGCTAATGACAAAGAAAGTTTGGAACATTATATGTCATTAACCAAAGATATTTCAACTGATTTTCCAGTAGTTATTTCAAAATTTATACTTGATGCAAAAGAAATAGAGTGCGATGGAGTAGCTAAAGCTGGAGAAGTTATATTATCGCTCGTTACTGAACATATAGAAAATGCTGGCGTTCACAGCGGTGATGCCACTATGGTCTTTCCATCGCAAAAAATATATACCCGTACAGTAAATATTATTAAAGACATAGTTAGAAAAATAGTGAAAGGCCTTAATTTGAATGGACCTTTCAATATACAGTTTATAGCTAAAGAAAATGATGTAAAGGTAATAGAATGTAATGCAAGAGCTTCAAGATCATTTCCTTTTATTTCAAAAGTTTCTGGCATAAATTTAGCAGAGCTTTCTTGTAAAGTTATGAATAATGAGATAGTGAAAAAGATTTTGATTGACGAAAGCGAGATACCATATGTTGGTGTTAAAGCATCTATGTTTAGTTTTCAAAGACTTGACGGTGCGGATCCTGTAATAGGTGTTGAAATGGCATCAACTGGTGAAGTTGGTTGTTTGGGCAATAAGTTTGATCATGCGATGCTTTTATCAATGGAAGCTACGCAAATAAGAAAGCCAAAAAAGGGAATTTTAATAAGCACAGGTAGAGAAAAAGATAAAATTAAATTTATGGAAGTTGTTGATAATCTTTATAAACTCGGTATTCCTGTTTATGCTACAAGAGGGACCACAAAATTTCTTGAGGGTAAAGGGTACAAGGCTGAGGTTGTTCACTGGAATCGCAATCCAAGGGCAGTGGATATAATAATAGAAGGAAAAGTTGACTTTGTAATCAACATAAACAAAAATTTAAGCATTGACGAACTACACAATAATTCAGAAATAAGAAAAATAGCTGTTAAGTGTGGTTGCTCGTTGCTTACAAATCTTGAGAAGACAATAGCTTACTTAAGAGCCTATGATTCTTATTGTGAGCTACAAAGTATAGATCATTGCATAAGTTTGTAGTTTTTACTTGAATAAACATTATTTTAAATGTAATATAAATAAATTGTATCTTGTTAACGAATTAATATAATTAACTAATCTGAAAAAGTTGATAAAAGTGTGGAATGGATATAAATTTATAAAAACATAACAATCAATTTAATACAGTTTTGTATTAGTTGGGTTTTCTTTATTTAAAAGGATTTTATTTATGTGTGGAATTATTGGTGTAGAAAATAATGAAAATGCAGCTGTACTTGCTTCGGCTGGTCTTATAACTCTTCAACACAGAGGAGAAGAATCTGTAGGCATAACAATTAGCGGTAAAGAAAAAATGAAAACTTTTAAATCCATGGGACTTGTTTCAACTTTATTTAATGAGGATACTTTGTTGAATAGACTTTCAGGAACAACAGCTATTGGCCATGTACGTTACACAACTTCTTCTAAAAGTTCTTTAATAAACGCTCAGCCTTTTCAGATAAACTGTATTCATGGAAATGTAGCTGTAGCTCATAATGGAAATATAACAAATTTTTTTAAAATAAGAGAAATGCTTCTTAAAAAAGGGGCTATATTTAGCCATACTTCAGATACGGAAATTTTATTACACCTTATAGCTATGTCTAAGGGAAATCTTGCTGATGTTGTGGCAAAATCTTTGTATAAACTTAAAGGTGCCTTTTCTCTTGTTATTCTTAAAGACAAAACTCTTATAGGAGCAAGAGATGAAAATGGTTTTAGGCCTTTGGTTTTGGGGAAGATAAACGATTCTTACGTAATATCTTCGGAAACATCTGCAATTGAAGTTATAGGCGGCACGTATATAAGAGATATAATGCCAGGAGAAATCGTTGTTATAGAAAATGGTCAAATAAAAAAATCATTTTTTTATAAAAAATCTAAGCAACAACATACATGTATTTTTGAACAGGTTTATTTTTCAAGACCTGATAGTATAATGTTTGGTAAAACTGTAAAAGAAGCTAGAGTAAAAATGGGGGAACTTCTTGCTAAGCAGGCAAAAGACGTAAAAGCGGACATTGTTATGCCTGTTCCAGACACTGGTTATTACGCAGCTTTAGGTTTTGCAAGAGCTTCAAATATACTTTTTGAAAACGGTTTTGTAAGAAATCATTATGTAGGTAGATCTTTTATAAAACCTTCCCAAAATTTGAGAGATGTTACGGCGAGACTTAAATTATGGCCCATGAAAGAAGTTATAAATGGTAAAGATATTGTGCTTCTTGACGATTCTATAGTGAGAGGAACAACATCAAAAAGGCTTCTTGGTGTTTTAAAAGAAGCCGGGGCGAAGAAAATTCATTTTGTTTTGTCTTGTCCGCCTATAATAGACTCTTGCTATTATGGAATAGATACGCCAACAAAATTTCATTTAATAGCTGCTAATAATTCTGTTGAAGAAATGAGAAAATATTTAGATGTGGATAGTTTGACATTTTTAAGTTTAGAAAATCTTGTAAAAGCTTGTTCTTTTTCAGCTGAAAAAGAACAAGCTTTTTGTACTGCGTGCTTTACTGGAAGATATCCTACAAAAATCTCAAAGAATACATATAAGGAAGGCCATTAAATATGGCAAAGTATATTTTTATTACGGGTGGGGTTGTGAGCTCTTTAGGAAAGGGAATTTCTGGAGCCAGCATAGGAAAGCTTTTACAGCTTCATGGTTTTAAAGTTAACATGATTAAATTCGATCCATATATAAATGTTGATCCTGGAACTATGAATCCATATCAACATGGTGAGGTTTTTGTAACTATTGACGGAGCAGAGACTGATTTAGATTTAGGAACATACGAGAGATTTTTGGATGTTTATACAAGCAAAGCAAACACAAATACTTCTGGTGATATTTATCGCGTAGTAATAGATAGAGAGAGAAGAGGAGATTACGGTGGAGCAACAGTACAGGTTATACCGCACATAACTGACGAAATAAAAAGACGTTTTTCAGCGTTGAAAGATGAGTGTGATATTTCTATTATTGAAATAGGTGGCACTGTTGGGGATATTGAGGGTCTTCCATTTATGGAAGCTGTTAGGCAGTTTCAACTTGAAAATAGAAAAGAAGATATTTTTAGCATACATGTCACACTTGTTCCTTATATAGCCGGTGCCCGTGAACTTAAAACAAAACCTACACAGCATTCCGTTAATAAGTTAAGGGAAATAGGTATTTCTCCAGATATGATTATATCTAGAACAGAACATCATCTTGATAAATTTTTAAAAAGAAAGATAGCCTTGTTTTGTAATATGAAAGAAAATTATGTTGTGGAAGCCATAGACGCATCTTCAATTTATTATATACCCGAAGCGTTTTATAGTCAAAAAGTTGATACTCTTGTAATGAAAAAACTTAAGATAAAGCCAAAGAAGAAATTTGATAAATCTTGGTTTGTAAAGATAAAGTCTTTTAGTGAGTTTTCTAGAACTGTTAAAGTTGCTGTTGTTGGAAAATATGCTGATTTGAAGGATGCTTATAAATCTATTGACGAATCTTTAAATATTGCCGCTGCTGCTCTAAAAGCAAAAGTTAGAGTAGATTATTTGGGGGCTGAAGATAAAGGTTTATTAAAAAAAATAAAGAATTACGATGCTATTTTAGTTCCTGGAGGTTTTGGAAATAGGGGAGTTGAAGGAAAAATAAGAGCTATAACTTATGCTAGAGAGAATAAAATTCCTTTTTTAGGAATATGTCTAGGCATGCAGTGTAGTGTTATAGAGATAGCAAGGAATCTTGCTAATCTTAAAGATGCAAATTCAACGGAGTTTTGTAAAGCTACAAAATATCCCGTAATTAAAATTCTTGATGAGCAAAAAAATATTAAATACATGGGAGGTACAATGAGACTTGGCAGTTATAAGTCTAAGTTAAAAAAAAATACTTTAGCTTATAAGTTATATAAATCTTCAGAAATAGAAGAGCGTCATAGGCACAGATATGAAATGAATCCTGAATTTGTTGAAATCTTAAAAAAAGTCGGATTGTATATCTCTGCATACCATAAAGATGTATTGCCTGAGATCATTGAAATGAAAAACCATCCATTCTTTATAGGAGTACAATTTCATCCTGAGTTTGCTTCAAGACCTATGAAACCTCATCCACTTTTTGAAGGGTTTATTAATGTGGCATTGTTAAATAAAAAGAAACAATAAAGTAGTAGATTTTTTTAAAATGATTTTAAAATTCAATTGATAAAAATAGAAAAATTTTGAATGCAAAAGACGCTTTAGTTGGTAAATTATCAATTAAGGAATAGTAAAGTTAAATTTTTCAATAGATTGTTAAACGGAAATTGTCTCTATGAAATAAGTATTTTGGAGTCAATAAGAGCGTCCCTGAAGCTACTTCGGTTCATGGTGGTACACACAAAGATCCTATAGATCAAGAATGGAGTAAAACAATAAAAGATAGATTTCGATAAATGATCGAGAGTGTTTTTTAGAAAACATCTATTAACATGAGTTTATGTGCATTTAATTTTTTTTGTTTTTTTTATTTTCCAAACATATTGTTCTTTTTAATGTAAAATTATAAAAAGTATTGTTTTCACTTATAAAAAAACATCAAAAAAATAAAAAACTTGGCCTGATTTAATTTTAAGGACTCTAATAAGAGACCTATCAAGCTCCTATATGTTTTGCTGGTAGTGGAGCGCAAGTAAGAAAGAAGATATCGCATTCGATTTTATACATAATATAATTTTGTGCCACTTTTACAAAAAACAGATTAGAACAAAAGAAGTGGCTATTATATCATGATGCTGATTGTGAACTAATAAAATGACACATCCCACTCAATATGCTGATATTTATAACTTATTGGAGCAGTTATGTTTTTAAAGATAGCATGTTATATGAGTATCAAATTTTATGTGTAATGTAAAACAGTATGTTAATCTATGATACATTTTCCGACAAATCTTAATATCTCACAATTTATACTGCTTTATAATATGTTCTCGTTTTACAACAATAGGCTTTTTATATTTGGCAATGGTTTTTTTATCCATTTTAAAAAATTTAATAATATGAACTTATTCCTTATAAAGAACATTTGGCGCAAATGCCTTATTTTGTCAGATGTCATCTTAGTAATTATTTTTTTAAATACTTTTATTACTTTATAATATATAAATTAAAGTTTTACTTATGAAATGTTGAAATAAATAATTGTAAAATAAGAAAGTGTAAAATAAATACTTACAAAGTTTTAAGCAAGATTTTATCTTGGTGTAGTTAAAATATACTCTGGAAAGAATTAAATGCCATATACATTATATTTTGGCATGTTGCCCATATATACGCGTCAAAAAATTGTGTTATATATTTGGTGGCTAAGATATTTTATCCATGAAATATTATTATTTTTTATTATTTCTAATTAAAATTAGTATTTTCCAGTTTTTTAAAATTTATTTCAGCGTCTGAAAGTTTTTTACATTTTACACATAATACATAAAAGATTTTGATGTAGAACGTCATTTAAATCAGCATTTATTTGAAGTATAGTTAAGTATAATCAGCTGTTAATTGCAAGTAAAATATTTGTTCTGTTTCTTTTGATCAGCTTCGCTTTTACTAAAAATTCATCATAATATTTGTTAATAATTTGTATTATAATATATAGTAATTCCCATAAATTATTTTACAACAACGACATAAAAATTTTTACTATTGCCAATTTATTTGATAAAGAAAATTTTTAATTTTTTCACTACCGAGGTGTCAAGTATGTTTAAATGCGTTTTGTTTTTGTGGCAGGCATAAGTATACGCCAGAAGCTATTGTCTACAAAGAATTTAGTTCAAAAATATTTTAATTTCACGATTATATATTTTATAATCTTTAAAGATTATAAAATATATAAAAAGCTAACTGTTGTTTATATTTTTATTAAAGAGTATGTTTAGTTTAACTTCATATTCATATATGCTTTGGAAAGTAATAACTTTGTCTGTATTTTATCTTTTTTTAGTTGCATCAATAAGCTCCGGTATTAAGTAAAGGCATATTTACTATTTGGATTCAAGAAAAATGTTTGTATTGTCTGCTATTTGAAGTGCAAGTTTGAAAAAAAATTTAGATTTGACAAAGTATAAATCTAAACACATTATACAAAGCTAATAAATTACCTTGTATAATGTGTTATAATATCAAGAAAATAATGATGAAAGAAATCGAAGTGTTCATCTTTTAGGAAAGCTTGGCGATTTAAGATAAAAAGAAAAATTTTCCGGTGATATACCTAAAAGGTTTGCTTGGTATTAAGGCTAATAAAGTAAATTTTTATGAAATTGAGTTGTTCGTTGATTTATGGAGCAAAAATCGGATGACCAAATATTGTCAATTTCAATTATTTTAGGTTTTAAACAGAAAGACGAAAAAATAATGTTATTTATAGCAAAGACATAAATTTAAAAATTAAGTCTAAAATTTTAAATATAAAAATTTTTGAGATTATAAAAATTTAAAGTTAAAGTTGATGATCTATGATACAAATTGAAGAGAAGTATTCGTATAAGGGTTTATCTAAGTGAGTTTATAATAAAAAGATGTGATTGTCTGGTTTTAGGAGTGCTTGGTATAAATATTTTTGTAGAAAAAGTTTTGATGTCATTTTTTCAAAACAGTGTCTGGTGTTAAAATTTTTTTGTTTTTTTGAATATGATTTGCAAAAAGTTACAAAAAAATACTTTTGCAGGTTTTATATAGAAATATCTATAATTCTCAAATGGTGTGATATTGGATTTATTAAGTATTAATGATGAAAAATTCAATGTTTGAATGGGAGTCCTCCTATAAATGATAATTTTGAATTTAATGGATAAAGAATACAATATTTCGATTTAAAAGTTGAAGGTAGAATATATAAAATAGTTTTGGCTTGGATGATTTCTATCAGATTGACAATCATACACTATATTTTGATGTATCTTAAACAGTTTATACGTATTTAGTTGAAAGATTTAAAGGACAGAGAAGTAATTCGATTGCGTAATGTTTTCAAAAAGCGAAAGAAGTGTTTTTTTACTGCGTTGATGTCTAGATTTGTTTTTTTTGATAAAAATATACAGTGTAAATATTTATTATAGGTATTTGTACATATACATACGTCTTGTTCAAGTGTCGTCTTTAAAGTAAACAGTTGAGTATGTTTGTTGATAAAGTTGATACAAAGGCCCATAAAGATAGGCATAAGACAGATAGTTAGTGATTTTATATAGAGGAGATAATATGTGGGCTGGACTTAGGGATGAAATTTTGGATTATCTTTTACCAAAAGCGTTTTATTTATTATTTTAACATTTGAGTTGCTTTTACGAGTTGAATCAATGTAGGGTTATATAGGGAAGAAAGTTTTACTATGGGAAAGATAAAAAATTATTTATTCTTTATTAATTGATAAATTTAAAAAAGCAAGAGAGTTTTTTGCAAAAATTGATTTATGAAATATATAAACAAAACAGTTTTTCTTAATTATTTAAATTGTCATACTTTAGGCTGGAAGACAAAAAAAGATATGCTTCCAAAACTTTCAGGCTTTAATAATGAACTCTTAGCTTTTGAAGGAAGAAATATATACAAAGAGGCCTTAAAGCTATTTCCACATAGTGTGAATGGGAAGAAATTTAAACTAGAAAATTCTGGTGCTTTTTATAAAAATTTGATCGCAGATTTGGAAATAAATAAATCTGTTTACGCTATATCTTTTGTCACAGATAATTTTTATGCAAAAGTTGATATATTGAAGAAATTAGAGGATAGTTCTTGGCATTTGTTTGAAGTTAAATCAGGAAGCAGATATAAAATTAAATATACAAATGATATTTCTTTTAATATGATGGTTTTGTCTAAATTTGGCATGAGAATAAGCAAAACAAGCGCGTTGTATTTATCTAGTGATTACTGTATCGGAGTGGATTCTTCTAAATTATTTACTGAAGTTGACTGTTCTGAAAAGGTTGAAATAAAAGTTCAGGAGTTTTTAGACATTGCAGATAAAGCTTCTAAAGATTTGCAGTCAGAAATTATGCCACAGCCTGTTTTAAAAAGACGTTGCAAAAATTGTCATATATTTGATGCTTGTATAGGGAAAGACGCAAAAAAACATATATTTGATTTACCGAGGCTGTCTATACTTCAGACGGATCAGCTGATAGCAATGGGCGTATGTACGATTGATAAGATTCCTGATGATTTTGAACTCACTGAGAGGCAGGAGATAGTTAAAAATTGTGTTTTGACTGGTACAAGATATGTTTCTGATGATTTAAAGGTTGAGTTGGAAAATATACAACAACCTTTTTATTATCTTGACTTTGAGTCTGTAACAACAATAATGCCTTTATATCCAAATATATATCCTCATACTCAAATTTTAACGCAGTTTTCTTTGGATAAAGCAGACGAATATGGAAATATTTTAAAACATTATGAATATATTGCTGACCAAACAAGAGATTGTCGCAAAGATATTGCTGAAAAGTTAATAGAGTATTTAGGTAAAGAAGGGAGCATAATAACCTATGCCAATGCGGAACGTATAATAATTTCCAAACTGGCTTTGCTTTTTCCTGGCTTATCTGAAAAACTTAACAAAATGATTGAAAGAGTTGTTGACTTAGAATTTATAATCAGAAAAAATTATTATGATATAAACTTTCACGGCAGAACGTCTATAAAAAAAATTCTTCCTGTTTTAATACCTGATATGAGTTATGATAGCTTGGACATTGGCGATGGCGGCGAGGCTTCGGCAGTGTTTGCATTTATGGCTATGGGGTTATATGATGAAATGAAGATAAAAAAAACTAAAGATAATTTGTTTAAATATTGTGCTCAAGATACGCTTGCCATGATACGTATTCATCAGTTTTTAATAAATGCTACAAAATGATAAAATACTTATATCATGCTTTTATAACTGACAGTGATTAAGGCTGGGAGGAGTGATTATATATGATAGTAAAAGATGAGAAATTTAAAGCATTAAGTTTGGCTCTTTCGCAAATAGAAAAAGATTTTGGTAAAGAAGCTATAATGCGCTTAGGAGAAAAGCATTTAAAAGAAAAAATTGATTTTATACCAACTGGGGCTCTTCCTCTTGATATAGCTATAGGTATTGGTGGAATTCCAAAGGGAAGGATAATTGAAATTTACGGCCCCGAGTCTTCAGGAAAAACAACTTTGGCTTTATGTATGATTACAGAAGCCCAAAAACTTGGTGGAATTGCTGCATATATTGATGCTGAACATGTGATGGATCCTGAATACGCTGAAAAATTAGGCGTGGACATAGATAATCTTTTAATATCTCAACCCGACTCTGGAGAACAAGGTTTAGAAATTGCAGATAAGCTTATACGTTCAGGAGCAGTTGATATTATAATTGTTGATTCGGTAGCGGCTCTTGTGCCTAAAGCAGAAATTGAAGGTGAGATGGGAGATTCTTTTGTAGGGCTTCAGGCAAGACTCATGAGTCAAGCTCTAAGAAAGCTTACTTCAAACATATCTAAATCAAAAGCTTCGATTATATTTATTAATCAATTGAGGCAAAAAATAGGTGTAATGTGGGGAAATCCTGAGACCACTCCAGGTGGTCTTGCGCTTAAATTTTATTCTTCGGTAAGGCTTGATATAAGGAGAATAGAGTCAGTTAAAAAAGGTGATGATATTTTAGGAAACAGAGTTAGAGTAAAAGTTGTAAAGAATAAAGTTGCTGCTCCGTTTAAACAGGCTGAATTTGAAATAATATTTGGACAAGGCATAGATAGACTAGGGTATATTATAGATATGGGCGTAAATGATGGAATAATTGAAAAGGCAGGGGCATTTTTTAGTTATAGCGGTGAAAGAATAGGCCAAGGCAGAGATAATGTTAAATTATATTTGTCCAATAGCCCTCATATTGCAGATGAAATAGAGTTCAAAGTAAGAGTAAAAGCTTTTGGCGATGAACGATATGCTAAAGATGAAGATAAAAAAAAGAGTCAGACAAAGAAAAACAGATTAGATTTACAAAAAAATAATTTGTAAATGAAATGATATGAAAAAGTATTTATTACAGGTTGAGAGTTGGATTTACGATGGTTAGATATAATAGGCGTTTTGTAAACGAAGAATGCGTTTTATTATTTTTGATAATTTATCTTTGTTCAAAAAAGAAAAAAAGAAAATGTAGTCAAAAAAGCTAAATTTTATAAAGTGAATATTTATTAAAAAAGAGATGAAAAGTTGTTTAAAAAAGTTTCTAAATATAAATAAAACAAAAATTGTGTTTTACCTTAGAATTTTTTAATATAGAGCAAGGAGTAAAGTTAAATATTTACTTATTTTAAAGAGAAAATATAAATAATAAAAATATTTGTTTTAGTTATAAAAGTGGAAGAAAGTAAGGAACAAGATTTAGCTTAACGTTGAATATTTTAAAGACAGAATTTTTTAATAACAATCAGAAATCAGAGTGGGGTTATTGCTATAAAGAAAAAAGAATGTTTTTTTTGTAGCTATTTTTGTTGTAATACCATATGACGATTTGAGTAATGTGATTTAAAAAAATGTTGATTTTTTTCAGAGCGAGATGTTTTTAATGATAAAATAAATATTGGGATTTATGTATTTTAACTGAAAATTTTACCTATATTCCAAGCAATATTTTTTTGATTTTTGAAATGGATTTATTTCATTTTTTTGGTGAAAAAGTGTGAGAAAGTTGATTATTTGATATAGATATATAAGTATTGGGTGAGGCAGGTGGGGGGGGGGTGAATGAAGATTGGTAATATTTTGAGTATAAAAAGACGCTTTGGTGCCTTGCGTTGTATGGAAAATTAAAACTTGACAAGTCTAAACTACAATGGTAAATATATAAGCAAAATTGATGAAAAAATTGCTAAAATTGACAAGAGTGGCAGTTATAGAAAGAACTATAATTTGAAAAAATTTAATAGTAGGTGTAGATATCTATATAGAAATAAATTGTTATAAGTTTCAGTGTGTCATTTGCAGAAGTGTTGTTGTTTGACTTATAAGGAAAGTGGAAGAAAAAGGGTAAGTTCATGTCAATCGAACAAGGGTATTTTTTTACATCTGAATCTGTTACTGAAGGGCATCCTGATAAAGTGTGCGATATAGTTTCTGATACTATTTTAGATGCAATTTTAAAACAAGATATAAAAGCAAGGGTTGCCTGTGAGACGTTTATTTCCAAAGGCGTGCTTATAGTTGGTGGGGAAATTACCACAACTGCTAAAATAAATGTAAGAGAAGTTATAAAAAGAGCTATTAAAAAGATAGGTTATGATAAATCTTCACTTGGTTTTGATTATAATACATGTGCTATAATGGACACAATAAATACGCAGTCTCCCGATATTGCAATGGGCGTTGATACAGGAGGAGCAGGCGATCAAGGATTGATGATAGGATTTGCCTGCAAGGAGACTCCTGAATTTATGCCTTTGCCTATAACTCTTGCCCACAAACTTTCAAGGAGGCTTGCAGAAGTAAGAAAAAAAAATATATTGCCGTATTTATGCCCTGATGGAAAAACACAAGTAACTGTTGAATATGTTAACTGGAAGCCGAAAAGAATAGCCACAGTCGTTTTATCTACACAACACACGGAAGATATATTAAATAAAATCGGAGATCATATAACAAATAAGTCAAAAAAAGAAATTTTTGACAATATTATTTCGCATGTTCTTGGTAACTTGATTGACAAGAATACAAAAATATATATAAACCCTACTGGAAAGTTTTTATATGGAGGACCTTCTGCAGATACAGGTCTTACAGGAAGAAAAATAATAGTTGATACTTATGGAGGAATGGCGGCTCATGGCGGTGGAGCGTTTTCAGGTAAAGACTATACCAAAGTGGATAGAAGTGCTTGTTATATGGCAAGACACATTGCCAAAAATATAGTTGCTGCTGGGTTAGCTGAGAAATGCACTGTTCAACTCGCTTACGCTATAGGGGTTGCTGATCCTGTTTCGGTAATGGTTGACACTCATCATTCCGGCAAAGTTCCAGGTACTGTTTTAGAGACAGTTGTTAAAGAGATATTTCCTTTGACGCCAAAAAGTATTGCGGAGTATTTGCAACTTCGTAAGCCTATTTATGCCCAGACAGCTGCTTATGGACATTTTGGAAGAAGGGAAAAAGATTTTACTTGGGAAGATATAAATAAGGTTTCTGAACTTCAAAAAGAAATAAAAAATCTAAAATAGTTAAATCTTTGAAAGTTTTTAACTGTATAAAATATATTTTATTTATATATTTTAAGAATACAAAACTATGTGATTTTTTTGAAGTTTGGTAATTAAGTTTATAAAGGTTTCTTTTCAGGCACTCCAGATTTGCGAGGGAAATGTGCCTGGGTGTCTTTATATTTTTTAAAAACTAAAATACAATAATCAAGCTTTTGTTCAGGAAGGTTGTAAGAAATAACTTGTTCTAATTTTGTTTCAAGATGTTTCAGTGCATTTTCAACCGACGGCAATCCATTTTCTGCACTTTCAGTTGATTTTTTTGTTTTATGTACTATAAAATACCCACCTACTTTTAAAAGAGGGATAGAAATCTCAAGGTTTGGAGAAAGTTTACTTACAGCTCTGGACAAAACAAAATCATACTGTTGTCTATATTTGGCTTTTTGCCCTATCTCTTCAGCCCTTGAATTTAATATCTCCATATAAAGGCCAAGTTTTCTGTTTACATTTTCAAGAAATTTACATTTCTTAGTTATAGATTCTATTAGTGTCATTTTGATGCTAGGCAAAACGATTTTTACGGGTATTCCAGGCATTCCAGAACCTGTACCAATGTCGATTGTTTTTAAAACAGTGTCCTTGTTGCCAGTTATATCACTTATGATCTTAGCGCTGTACAAACTGTCACAAAAATGTCTGTAAATTAAATTTTTTTCGTTTTTAAATGAAATAAGGTTTAAAAATTTATTCCATTCTATAAGCTCATAAAAATATACTTCAAATTTTTCTTTCATTTTTTGAGAAATGAAGTTTATAATATTATCTGAGACGTATTTTTGAAATTCATTAAAAAACAATTTTTCTTTTTTCATGTCATTAATTTTTTTATCTCTTCTTTTATACCTTTTTGATTTTTTTAGACTTTATGTTTACTTTTTGCTTTTTAATGATGATTAGATCCGTTTTGGCAAACAAATGAACATGCCAATACTGACATAAAATAAAACACACATTGTAGTCAGTTCTGCTGTTTTTCATTTATGTTTTTTTGAACAAGTGTATCCATTTGGGTGATAGGTTTATCAGTATAAGCTCATTTTGCAACATAGGAATAAAGCCGTATATAGCCAAAGAGTGGTGTTTATTGCGCAAATGATAAACGTTTGTGTTGGATATACCTTTTTGATGATTTATTTATAAACCTTGCAAACTTGCGAAATAAAAAGTAAATAACTATTGAAAAAATCGCGATAGGTCTTAAGTCATTTTAGTTACTCCATTTTTTTATTTCATCAATTGATAATGCAGTATAAGTTTTATGCAGTAAAAAAGATTTTATTGCGTGTGTTGGACAGTAAGAAATACATCTCATACATAGTTGACATTTCATTTCTTTAAAAATAGGATAATCGTTTTTAATTTGAATATTTTTTACTGGACATATTTCAAAACAAAGTTTGCATTTTATACATTTGTCTTTATTTAAGTCAAATTTTATAATTTTTTGAAAAATTTTTATTCTCCATCTATTTGTTATAAAATTTGTTATTGTAAAAAAAAATTTAAAAAATAAATTAGTTTTACAAGATTTTGCATTTCCATCAATCAATTGTTTAGCGAAGATTTCAATTTTTTTGTATGCTTTTTCTATTTTAAAAATGTTTTTTTCTTTTTTTTGTATAGCTATAAAATTATTAGGCATTAAAAAGTCTTTTGCTCCTATAACATCATACCCTTTATTTTTAAGAATACATCCGAAGTTTGTTGCGGCGTTTAGAGAAAAATCTCCCATTGTTGTAAAAACAAAAATTTCAGTGTTGTTGCCCTGAGGCAAACTGTTTATAAAGTCTTTCACAACAGGAAATGTATTCCAAAACACAACTGTAAAGCCTATTCCTATAGTATGCGATAAATCTATTTTTTGAGGCTCAAATTTTGTCATGTTTTTAACATTAGTTAAATACCCGTTATCTTGCAAATCATTTGCAATTTTTTTTGCTACAAGATAGGTGTTTCCTGTTCCAGTAAAGCAATAAATATCAACAGTTTTACTTTTCAAGTTTTTTCTGCTTTTTTTCTTTTTTTTGTTTCTCAAGATAAATTGTAAGTATTGCTATATCTGACGGTTTTATTGCGTGAATTCTTGAAGCCTGTCCAATAGTTTGCGGATGAACTTTTTTTAATCTTTGTTTTGTTTCAGATGAAAAAGAATCAACTTTATCGTAATTAAAATCTTGAGGAATTTGTCGGTTTTCATTTTCCTTCATTTTATTTGTTATCTTATTTTGGATTTCTATATATCTTTCGTATTTTTTATGTATATAAACTTCCTCTTTAGCTTTTTCTAATGACCAAGGAGACAGATCCTCATTCGAAGGCAGATCGTTTATTTTGCCTTCATGAATATTTGACAATGCCTGTCTGTAAAGATTAAATTTTTTGTATGTTTTATCTGAAATAAGTCCCAATGAATGACCGATATCCATAAGTCTCAGGTCTGTATTATCGTTTCTTATTGAAAGTCTGTATTCGGCTCTTGATGTAAACATTCTATATGGTTCATCTATCCCTTTTGTTGTTATGTCATCTATAAGTACGCCTATATAAGATTCGTTTCTTTTAAGCATAAGAGGGTCTCTGTCTAAAATTTTCAATGCGGCGTTAATGCCTGCAATAAAGCCTTGAGAAGCGGCTTCTTCGTAGCCTGTGGTGCCGTTTATCTGCCCACTCAAAAAAAGATTTTCAATTGTTTTTGTTTCTAAAGTTTTTTTTAGTTGAAGAGGATTAGAATAATCGTATTCAATGGCATAGCCGTATCTTATGACTTTTGCGTTCTCAAGTCCTGCAATTGAGTTTATCATTTTTTGTTGTAAATTGAAGAGCAATCCTGTATAGAGACCATTTAGGTAAACTTCGTTAGTATTGTAGCCTTCTGGTTCTACAAATACATGATGACTAACTTTCTCGGGGTAACGCTCTATCTTTTCTTCTATTGCTGGGCAATATCTAGGACTTTTGCTGTTTACTTTTCCTATTGATATAGAAGATAATTCTAGGTTATCACTAACTATTTTGTGCGTTATAGAGTTTGTATAAGTTAGCCAACAAGAAAGTTGTTTTAAATTTTTTCTCCATTGCTCTATTTCGGTAAAATGTGAGAAAGGCTTAGGTTTTTCATCACCTAATTGTTCAGTCATTTTTGAATAATTTATAGAGCGAGAGTTAATCCTTGGAGTGGTTGTTGTTTTAAATCTGTCTAGGACAAGTCCACAGTCTTCGTTTAATGATTTTGATAGATAGATTGCCGGTTTTTCATTAAACCTTCCACCGTCAAAGTGCATTTTTCCAAGATGTATAGTACCTTTTAGGAATGTTCCTGTGGTTACTATTACAACGCTGGTGTCAATGGTTTCTCCTGTAAGTATTTTTACCCCACATATTTTTCCATTTTTTGCTATCAAAGACGTAACCTCAGATTGTAATATTTCAAGATTAGGCTGGCTTTGGAGAGATTTTGACATTAAAAGAGAATAAAGCTCTTTATCACACTGTGCTCTTGGTGACCATACAGCTGGACCTCTTGAACTGTTCAGTATTTTAAATTGAAGTCCGGCATGATCTGTAATTTTTCCCATTTCCCCTCCCATGGCGTCTATTTCTCTTACCATTTGGCCTTTTGCAATCCCGCCTATGGCGGGATTGCATGACATTCTGGCTATCGAATCAACATTTAAGGTAATTATTAATGTTTTGAGTCCCATTTTAGCACATGCCAATGCAGCTTCGCATCCTGCATGTCCAGCTCCAATAATCACAATTTGATATTTTTTTTCCATTTTAACTAATCCTATCCTATAATCTTAATCTAAAATTATAAATAATTTAGAGAAAATTTTAGCTTTTTGTATGACAAGAAACAAACTTGGTTTTATATTTTGTTGTTTTTTTATTTTACATACCAAGTAAAATAAAACTGAAAAAATTTGTTTTAGATTTAGGAAGTTTTTAGTGTTGTAAAATTCAATATTTGACATGGAAAAGGATAAAGTAATAAAATGATAAATATTTATTGATGCTAATTTTTAGTAAAAAAATAGTAAGAGTTAGTAAAAAAATGCATAGTGTTAAGTATTAGAAGTATGTTAGTTATATTATCATATGTTAAGTTAAGGAGAAAAAATGAAGAAGATGATAACGTTTGGCTTAGTGGGACTGTTTATTTTTGCAATAGGATGTAAGAAGCATATTATAAAGCCTGATGTTGTAGGCTCTATAGGAACAGCTACTTTTAGTGATGAGCCTTCTGTAAGAGGTGATTTTGATATAGGCAATAATCTTAAAATTGTATATTTTGATTTTGATAAGAGTGATTTGGTCAATGATTCTTTTAAAGCTTTGAAGGAAAATGCAAATTATTTATCTAAAAAGTCTTTTCTAAAAATTGCTATTGAGGGTCATACAGATAATAGAGGAACAGCAGAATACAATCTTTCATTAGGCCAGCGTCGAGCTTTAAAAGTTAAAGATTATTATGTAAAGTTTGGGATTGCGGCTGATAGAATAGCTACAATTTCTTATGGTAGCGAAAAGCCAGCTATTGATGAAAATAGTGAGTTTGCTTGGTCAAGAAATAGAAGATCCGAAACAAAAACGATTAAGAGGTAACGTGAAATAAGAGTTATTTTTGTTGATTTGCTTTTTTAATTGTAGTTTGCTCTTGGATGTGCTCTACATTCATTTAACCGTTAACCGTAGGATGTTACAGATTTAAATGAAGGTGGAAAAGTAAGTGTTTTTGTTTGCAAAGAAAATGCAAAAGAGTTAAATAAGATTGTGTAGACTCATGTATAAAAATTGACTTAATTGGAAATTTTTTAGAATTTCTAGAGTTTTTTAATGCTTTGGTTCATGAGTTTGTAGAATAAAATTTTTTATTTCTTTTTATTTCTATTAATCTTTATTAAAAAATCAAACAGTAAAAGATTTTAAGTTAGATTTGATAAATAGTAAGACAAAAAAGACAAAATAGTATTGTGTTTTGTCTTACTATTTATTTATCAAGCATTTTGTACAGATGGATTATGAGTTTATCTGCAATGGTTTCCAGTCTTTAAATATTCTAATACGGAATGTGCCTAAATACAGTTTTTATATTAGGTGAGTGTTTTTATTTTTACAAAAATGTTGATTAAACATCATAAAAGATTACGAAAAAGTTGAATGATTTGATTATTATTTGGTTATAAAGCAAATAATAAACTTGTGTAGTTTCAGCTCAGTTTAAGGTTGATCGTTTTATGTTATAAAAATTTTAGAATGAAACAAGAATTTTAAAGTCGTTTTTTAAAATAGTTTATAATTTCTCTAAGAGTCCTGAGGTTTTAACAGCACTTTAACGGTGAAAGAAAAGATATACTAAATGTTAAAAGTAAATATTTTTTTTTCGTGTTTTATTGTTTCAATATCGTTGCACGTATTGCTTTTTTTCTTTATTTTTTGTGGAAAAAAACCATCAGTCTATTTTTTTACACCGATAGAAGTTATGTTTTTTTCTCAAAACCAAAATATATCGTCAACTGAAGAAATTTATGTCAATAATGCCAAAAATGCGAGCGACATTAAAGAATCGGATGAAAGTATTAAAGAACAAGTAAAAGAAATTGTTAAAACAAAAGATAGTGTTTTTGCAAAAAAAAATACTTTTAAAAAAGAAAAATATGTATATGTAGAAAAAAATAATAAGGATAAAAGTATAAAAAATACAAAAAAAACTGAATTTGTGAAAAAAGTCTCATCTAAATCATCTGCCTTGACTGAAGTTGCACAATCTTTGAAATCTGACGTTTTATCTAGTGCTAACGGTGGTTCTTCTCTATATACAGGAACTTTTTTTGATAATAATAGCTTTAAGTATCCTTATTACAAAAAGCAAATAATAAGAAAAGTGGAAGCTCAATGTCGCTGGGTTGAAAGTTATGATGACGGTTTAAGAGTTTTGTTTTATTTTAAAATAAATAGAGATGGTTCCGTTGGTGATATATTGGTAAAAGAATCTTCAGGTAATGAAGGTTATGATAAAAATGCTTTATATGCAATACGTAGAGCATCTCCATTTTTA
This sequence comes from Endomicrobium sp., assembly GCA_031264325.1. Classification (GTDB taxonomy): domain Bacteria; phylum Elusimicrobiota; class Endomicrobiia; order Endomicrobiales; family Endomicrobiaceae; genus Endomicrobiellum. The sequence goes on from JAISEE010000033.1 coordinate 49,871, forward strand.
GAACTTCCGGAAGGGTATGAATGTGAGACTTTGGGAGTTTTTTTTGAATTTAACATTAAACATTAAGATTGAAAAAGTTGGATAATAATAATGAAAAAATATATTTTTTCTTTTTTTACGCTTTTGTGTTGTTTTTCATTAGTCTATGCTCAAAATGATGTATATTTATCTCTATCCTGTCCAAGTAAAAGAAGAACAGATATTGCTATAGATACTTTTATCCCTTTAGATAAAAGTATAAATTCAGTAAAATATGCAAAACTCTTTAAAGACATAATACAAAATGATCTCATTCTTTCAAGATATTTTAATATAATACAAGAAGCTCCGGAGAATTCTGACACTAATATAAGTGAAAAGTTGTCATATTTTGCAAAATTGTGTGCATTAGTTTTTCTTAATGCTACGGTATTTTCAAATGGCGACAGCATAGCTATTGAACTGAAAATGTTTGACGTTGAGTCTGGTGAAGTAATTTGGAGCGGTAGTTATAAAGGAGAAAGTTTTAATTATAGATATATGGCTCATAAGGTAAGCGATGAAATAGTAAAAAAAATTATCGGAGATACGGGTGTGGCTTGTACAAAAATAGTTTTTGCAAACAACAGCACAAAGCACAAAGAACTTTACATTATAGATTACGATGGTTATAATATTCGCAGACTTACAAGTGATAATAAAATAAATATCCTTCCTAGGTGGTCTCCAAACGGAGAGATGATAATTTATACAAGTTATTTGTACAATAATCCTGATTTATTTTATTTAAATATTACAAAAAACAGGCGTGGAATTATTTCAAAATATCAAGGCTTGAATGCGACGGGTGTTTTTTCTCCAGATGGCAGTAAAATATTGCTTACTTTATCAAGGGGAAATTTTCCGAACTTATATCTTATAAACACTGCAGGGGAAATTCTTCAGAAATTAACTGCAGGTGCTTGTATAGATACAAGTCCGTCTTTTGCCCCAAATGGACATGAAATAGTTTTTATTTCAGACAGAGAAGGATATCCTCAACTTTACATAATGAGTTTGGATGATGGAAGTGTTAGAAAACTTACCACAAATGGTTTTTGCGATTCCCCTGCATGGTCACCGCGGGGCGATAAAATTGTTTTTACGATGAGGCGTGGCGGAAGTGATTATAATTTATATATCTATGATTTGTCTGTGGCTAAAATAACAAGACTTACTGGCAATCAGGGAAAAAATGAAAACCCATCATGGTCTCCAGATGGCAGATTTGTAACGTTTTGTTCAAACAGATCTGGAAAAAACGAAATTTATGTTATGGCTATAGATGGTTCGGGCACGAGGAAGCTTATGGAAATACCTGAAAATTCTTACACTCCATCATGGTCTCCTATTTTAGATAAGCAAAAGAGGCTATAGATAAAATTTTTAAGTTCATTTAAATCTTTAACGATTATTCTTTTCTTGATAATAATATCTAGTTTTATTTTTCATTATCCTATACATCTTTATGATTTAGCGACAGGTTTTAAAACTCCAGAGTTTTCAATATCATGGCCTGTTATAAGGATTTTTACAGAACCATTTTATTCTTTTTCTTTTTATGTTTTAACTTTAAATAAACTTTTCTATAAACCTGTAATAGTTTCTTGGTTTTTATGGATATTGTGCATAGTTTTAACCTATTGTTTTTTTATTAAGAAAACTGCTTATAAAATCGTATATAATATTATCTATTCGTTGGCTTTTTTTATAGCATTACTTTCTTTTATTATTCTAATACCTATCCCTGGTCCAAAGCTTTTAAAACCTAAAGGCTATATTTCTATTGATACTCATTCTCACACAATAAGCTCTCATGATGGCGTAGCTTCTACAATGATAAGTTTAAAAACTCATTTACTGCAAGGTATTGATGTGTTTTTTAACACAGAGCATAACCATACAATGGGATTTGCCAAATTTCCTGAATACGCAAAGCTTAAGACTGTCTATCCTGGTATGCAAATTCAAACAAGAGATGACATTTCAATTGTTTTGTTATCGTCAAAAGAATTTGACGGCCGATATTATAAAAATTTGAGCTTAGTTGATATAGTAAAAAAAGCTCATGACAACAATATATTTGTTATAATGCCTCATTGGTGGAAATGGCATAAATATACATTTGAAGAACTCAAAAATTTTGGAATAGATGGTTTTGAAATTTATAATTGTGGATATAGAAATTTTGATAAAAATGAACAAAAAGTCTTAATAAGCTTTGCGAAAGAAAATAATTTAATAATGCTGGGTGTTACGGATTGGCATGGATGGGGATATATGTCTGATGTTTGGACTATTATGGAAGGTACATCATTAGAAAGTATTGAAAATCTGTTTACAAAAAAATTTAATACTAAAGTTATTTTGTACAGAAGAGAACAGTCAGGCTCTCTTATAAGGTTTATTTTTGAACCTTTTTCCTTTTTTTATTACTATATAAATGATATAGATTTTAAGTATTTAGTATCTCTTATTGTTTGGATTATCGCACTATTTTTAATTTTTAGAAGCTATTTTTTAAAATACTTAATGAGGTTTTTTGCTTTATTTATGACCATTGCCTATGCTTGTGGAGTGATTTATTTTTACGTAATTACAAGAAGTGTTATCAATACAAACACAATTGTAATGAAGTTAGTTGTGCCGGTTATGGTATGTTTGTGCGTTTTATGGTTTATTTTGTGGAGAGTTAGTGGAGAACAAAAATCTGTAAAATTTTTTTAAATAAGGTTTTATCGCTTGGTTGATATAATTTTAATTATTCAACAAAAAGTGCTTTTTAACTAGTGTGCCTTGTGTATGTTTGGTTAAATTTTTATAAGCAAAAAAGGGATGGGGGGGGGATTTATGGCAAAAAGATTAGGCATTATAACTTCCGGTGGTGATGCTCCAGGTATGAACGCTGCTCTTAGAGCCGTAGTCAGACATGGGATTGCTTTAGGGTATTCAATAATAGGCATAAAGAGAGGATTTAAAGGACTTCTTGATAATGAATACATAAATCTTACTGCCCGTTCTGTTAGTGGCATAATAAATTCAGGCGGGACAATACTTCATACTGGAAGATGTTTCGAGATGAAAACAAAAGCAGGCATGAACAGATCTATTAAAGCTATAAAAGATCTTGAGTTAAGCGGTTTAATAATTATTGGCGGCGATGGATCTTTGGCTGCAGGTGACATTTTATCAAAAAAAGGCATAAAGATTATGAATATAGCGGCTTCAATAGATAATGATATTTATGGAACTGATGAAACAATAGGTTATGACACAGCTTTAAATATTGCAGTTGAATCTATAGATAAAATAAGGGATACGGCTACAAGTCACGAAAGAATTTTTATTGTTGAAATTATGGGCAGAGAGCATGGCTTTTTAACGGCTGATGTAGGTCTTGCTGCAGGCTGTGAGTTTATAATAGTGCCAGAGATGGAAACGGACTTACGTAAACTTGTAAAAGAACTTAAAGAGGGAAAAGAAAAAGGAAAAACTTCAGAAATTATAGCTTATGCTGAAGGTTGTGGTTCTTCTTACACGTTTGCAAGCAAAATTGAGAAGCTTACTGGGCTTGAGGTAAGAGTGAGTGCATTGGGATATATACAGCGTGGTGGGCGACCTACGGCAAGGACAAGAATACTTGCTTCAAGATTTGGTTATATGGCAGTAGATTTGTTTCATAAAGGAGAAAAAAATAAGCTTGTTGGAATAACAAAAGGAGCTGTTTCTGTTATACCAATAAGCCTGGCTGTAAGCAAAGAAAAAAAGTTTAATGATAAGACGTTTAAAGTCTTAAAAACCTTGTCAGGTTAGTCAGTAATATATAAAATTGTTATACTAAGTGAAGTAAATTATGCTTTATATGGTTTTTACTTTAAATTATTTTGTTTTGCGATTTGAATATTTTAAAGGAAGAAAAGATGAATGATGTTTTTGAAAAGATCAAACGTGGAACAAGCGAAATTATTTCTATTGAAGAATTTAAAAAAAAGCTTTTTTTAGAAAGAAAATTGAGAATAAAATTTGGTGTTGATCCGACTGTTTCTGATTTGCATTTAGGTCATACTGTAGTTATTAATAAATTAAAAACTTTTCAAGATTTAGGTCATCAAGTAATATTTTTGATAGGTGATTTTACCGCAAGAATTGGTGATCCTTCTGGTAGATCTGAAACTCGTCCTATTATCACCGAAGAACAGATTCAAAATAATATCAAAACATATACTGACCAGGTTTTTAAAATTTTAAATAAAGAAAAAACTGAAATCGCTTACAACAATAGTTGGCTGGGGACGCTTGGAGTAAATGGACTTTTTAATCTTGTTGCAAAAAGCACGGTGTCACAAATGCTTGCTAGGGACGATTTTGAAAAGCGTTATAAGGAAGATAGATCTATAAGCGTAACAGAATTTTTGTATCCTTTGCTTCAGGCATATGATTCTGTAGTGTTAAAGGCTGATGTTGAACTTGGCGGAACTGATCAAAAATTTAATTTGCTCTTAGGAAGACAGATTCAAAGGGATTATGGAATAAAAGAGCCTCAAGTAGTAATTACTATGCCTCTTTTGGAAGGTATAGATGGAGTCAGAAAAATGTCAAAGTCTTATAATAATTATATAGCATTAAACGATACTCCAAGAAACATGTTTGGAAAGATAATGTCAATTTCAGATAAGCTTATGTATAAGTATTACAATCTTCTTACTCAAGATGATTTAAATCTTGTTAAAGCTATGCATCCTAAAGAGGCAAAAATTGTTTTGGCTGGTAAAATTGTTGAAAAATATCATGGCAAAGAGGTTGGTTTAAAAGAGAAAAAAGAGTTCAATAAAGTGTTTGCCAAGAAAGGCACTCCTGAAAATATAGAAAAATATTTAATTTGTAACATGACATTATCAAAAGTGTCAGAACTTCTTTTTAAAAGTGGCATGGTTTCAAGTAAAAATGAAGCAAGGCGATTTATAGAGCAAGGTGGAGTAAAAATAAATTCTCAAAAAGTTGAAAGAGATTTAATAGTTGATTTTTCCAAGCCATTTATATTACAAGCTGGTAAGAGAAGATTTAAGAAAATAGTAAAGAAATAAGAAATAATTTTTCAAATTAAATTGAATTAATTTGTTGAACAGAATTAATATTATTTTCGCATTGTCGTTGTCTCTGGGTTTAGTTAAAGACTTTTTTACTATTCGTTAACACGTATCTCATGGTAGAGAGTCTCGCCGTTAGGAGTTTGTTATGTTATCATTGTTAAGTGGAGATCGCAAGAGGCGTTTGTGAAGAAAACGTGCATTCTGTAAAAAGATAAAAATTATGTTGTAAAATTAGGATATTTAAAAATCGTTTATTTAAATTTTTTAAATCAGAAGTAGTTTTTTTTGGAAAAAAGATGGTTAACACATTTTTGAGCTGACTAAAAAAATCAAAAAAAACAGAACATTATTATATATTGTTTGAATTTTTAAAGTTGAAGTTATGATTATTTTAGATACAGCATCTTCAAAAGAAAAGGTAATAAATTAAGAGAACGTTGAATTATGTAAAAAATTTATATGCCATCTAGAAACAAAGAAGAAGTATTTACTTTGCATTGTGTAATGGAAGGGGTGGGTGGCTTTGCAATATTATGAAGCATTTTTATACAGGTAAGTTCTATTTATATTTTAATAATTTTTAATATTGAGGATATATGTAAGAACCGAGATAAGTCAGTTGTGGTTTTTGTAAATAAAAAGTTGTAATGTGATGGTTAAATTATAAAAAATTTAAGTAAACCATAGGAGTGATAAAGTATCTTGATTTTTTTAGATTAAAAAGATAAGCGAAACAAGGAAAGATATTAAACGTTTATAAATGAAAAATTATTGAGAATACATACATTTACTAAAGATTATGATATAAGTTTAAAAATGTTTGAATTAGCGAAAGGAAAGTTCCATAAATATCAACAAAGAGCATAACTACGGATATTGTCAAAACAATACTTGTCAGTGATAATATAATGCCGTATTATGTGGCAAGGATTTTGAAAGAATTTTTTTGAAGTATTGGATTATGCTTTATCTGGACGATATGATGGCGTTACTGTAGAGACTGTCAACTAGACTTCTTTTTAAGAATTTTGCTGTTAACTCTAAATATAAAAATTTTTACAAAGATGACGAATTGTAAGATATTTTGCAGTCTTATTACATAACGTATGTTATTACGATGCATATATTTTAAAGGTTTTAAAAACTTATAAAATGAGATTGTCACTATTTCGTTTTTGAAGACTTATTGACGATGTTTATACTTTTGCATTATTGCTTGAGATATTTGACAAGAGACTAGTGAATTTAAAATAAATTTTCTCAAGCAAAAAAAGCGGATTATTCCCGAAAATTATGGCGAGTGTATAGTGTTAACTATAATGGCAACGGTTTTATTTCTCAAAAAATTGAAATTGTTTTAAAATTTGCTTTGACGTGATCGTGGATTTATCTAAACGTTGTTAATTTAGACAGTTTAGATAATAAAAATATGGAAAGATATGATTGATTTCGATAAAACAAATTTTAAATACATGTCTGCATTTGCAAAAGATTACACTAAAGTTGCATTTTAGGATATAAAGATTTTGATAATAAAATAGTTTCTTTTAGAGTTAAATCAGGAAGTCGTGAAGAAAAAAAGATTTTTAGTTCAAGATTTGGGTAAAATTTCATGGGTAAAATTTCAAAGGCATGTTTGAAATACGAGATAACTAAAGTTTATGCTAAAATTTTGACAAGAGTCATTGTTTAAGTATGCTATTTGTAAGTCTGTTCCTAAAGAGATTGAAAAATAAAATGGATCTATTGTTGAGTGGTTTTTTTCAAGGACCTTTGAATATGTTCAACATAGCAAACATCTCCAGTTGATATGAGACATGGAATACTACTCGATAGAGTCCTTATGTTGAGATTTTATTTACATGAAGGTGTTGTGTATACATTGAATGTGTATACATTGAAATTGATTTTAGATGCAAAAAGATAAAGTTGTAGACTCGAAAGATATTGGACTTGACATTAAACGAAAGTTGGAAAAAAAGTTTACATTATATAAGGAGTTCAAGCGTATAAGCATTAAGTATATTTATTATATATATTAAAAAAGGTGAGGGAGAAAATGTACAAAATTGTACGAAAGAAAGAAATTGGAAGTAAAGTTCATAATCTTGAAATTTATGCCCCTGAAATTGCAAAAAATGCAAAAGCAGGACAATTTGTAATATTTAGAATTGATGAAAAAGGGGAAAGAGTTCCTCTGACAATTGTGGAAACAAGCCTACAAGAAGGCTTGGTAAGGGTAATATTTCAAGAAGTTGGCAAAAGCACAACTCACTTGGCATCCCTTTGTGAGGGTGATTCTATTATGGATTTTGTAGGACCATTGGGACATCCAACTGTCATAAAATATTATGGTACAGTTGTAGCTGTTGCCGGTGGGGTAGGGGTAGCAGAGCTTTTGCCTGTTATAAAAGGGCTAAGAATAGCAGGAAATAAAGTTATTACAATAGTAGGCGCGAGATGTAAAGATTTAATTATACTTGAAGATGAGCTTAAACAAGAAAGCAATGCTTTATTTTTTACTACAAATGATGGGAGCTGTGGGGTTAAAGGTTTTGTAACTGATGTTTTAAAAGAAGTTATTGACATGCAAAAAGTAAATATAGTTTATGCCATAGGACCTGTTTCTATGATGAAAGCAGTATCGGAACTTACTAGAGAAAAATATATAGAAACTGTAGTTTCTCTGAACCCAATTATGCTAGATGGCACCGGTATGTGTGGGGCTTGTAGGGTTACCGTGAATGGTAAGACAAAGTTTGCTTGTGTAAGCGGGCCTGAATTTGACGCACACTCTATTCATTGGGATGAACTTTCTTCACGTTTAAATTCTTTTAAAGATTTAGAGAAAATTTCATGTGATAATTTTACTATTCGGAGGGAATGCAAATGTCGCAAAAGGTAAATATGCCAGAAAGAGATCCTCAAACAAGAAAAAAAGATTTTGAGCAGGTTAATACAGGTTATTCTAAGGAAGAAATGCTTGCTGAGGCAAAAAGATGTTTACAATGCAAGAGTCCTATGTGTGCAAAAGGCTGTCCTGTTGAAATAACTATTCCTGTATTTATTAAATATCTTGTTGAAGATAATATATCGGAAGCAATGAAAGTTTTAAAACAGAAGACCAACCTCCCAGCTGTTTGTGGCAGAGTTTGTCCTCAAGAAAATCAGTGTGAAAAATTTTGTATTTTATCAAAAAAAGGCGAGGCTGTTTCTATTGGAAATTTAGAACGTTATGTTGCAGATGCTACATTAAGTATTGAAGATAATATTACAATTAAAAAAAATGGTATAAAAGTTGCAGTCGTAGGATCTGGGCCTGCGGGTTTAACATGTGGGGGAGATTTGTTAAAACTTGGATACGATGTTACTGTTTACGAGTCTCTTCATGACAATGGTGGTGTTTTGCGTTACGGAATACCTGAATTTAGACTTCCTAAAAAAGTTTTAAATATAGAAATAGAAAAATTAAAAAAGATAGGTATGAAAATAATTCTCAATACCCTTATTGGTAGAACAAAGACGATACAGGATTTATTTGACGAAGAGTTCAAAGCAATTTTTGTAGCTGTTGGAGCAGGACTTCCTGTATTTCCAAAAATTCCAGGGGAAAATTTGAATCATATTTACTGTTCCAATGAGTTTTTGGTACGTGTTAATTTAATGCGTGCATTTGATTTTCCGCATTATGATACACCTGTGTACAATGGTAAAAATATTGTCATTATTGGAGGTGGCAATACAGCTATGGATTCTGCCAGGATAGCTATTCGCATTGGCGCAAGTAACGTGAAGCTTATTTATAGAAGATCTGAAGAGGAAATGCCGGCAAGACGCGAAGAACGCAGGCATGCCAAAGAAGAGGGTGTAGAGTTTGTAATGCTCACTAATCCTGTAAATTTTTTTGGCGATGAGAAGAAAGCTGTTAAGGCTGTAGAGTGCGTTAAAATACTGTTAGGTGAGCCTGACGAATCTGGCAGAAGACGTCCGTATGAAATAAAAGGGTCGAATTATACAATAGATGCTGATATGATTATTCTTGCTTTGGGATTGCATCCAAATCCTATCTTGCCTTCGCTTACTAAAGGGTTGAATATAAATTCTCATGGGCATATTGTAATTGACAGTAATTATATGACTTCAATACCTGGAATTTTTGCAGGAGGAGATATTATTGGAGGCGACACAGTTATTTCAGCAATGGGTATGGGTAAAAAAGCTGCTAAAGCTATAGATATGTATCTTAAAAAAAAATAATACTGCGAGATTGAATGTGCGATATAAAAAATTTAAAGAATATATTTTAAAATTATGTTTTGTTAATTTTTTATTTTTGTTGTTTATGTCAGCGTATAGATTTATATTTTTTGTACATTTCGGAAAAGGTGCTGGTTTACATGGTTTTGGATTTGATATTTTTAAAATGTTTTTCATGGGCATTCGGTTGGATTTGTCTGTTATAGCTTTGATTAATGTTCCTACTGCTCTTATATTTGTTATCGTTTTTATCTTAAAAAAATTTCTCTATTTAAATCATTTTTTTATTTTTAAAATATTACTATTGTATTTTAGTCGGTCTAATTTTTACTATACTTTACTTTGATTTTAATTTTTATTCCGTATTTCGTGATCATCTAAATATTTTAGTTTTTGGATTGTTTGAAGATGATACAATGGCTCTAATTCAAACTTTTTATAAAAACTATAATCTGTTATTAATAGGAGCTTGTATAATTTTTTTCTTTGTAGTAACTTTTTTTTATAAGTAAGTTTGTATTAAAGTTTAAAGAATATAATTTTAAATTTCCAAATATATTTGTAAGAATTTTGATTTCGCTGTTGACCCTTATGTTTATTGCTATAGCTATAAGGGGGACTTTTGCAATATATTCTATTGGGGTATATTCTGATGTTTCATAAAATGTGTTTATTAACAAAACAACTATCAATTGCTTTTATACTTTACAAAAAGCTTTTGAACATAAAAAGATGGGAAGAGAGATTTTGATTATGTGGAAAAAGCCGGGTATAAAGAAAATATCAGATATGCTTTTGCTGATTTTTAGGAAAAAATATTAATGAGATTTCACAGAATAACCCTGAAGCATCTCTTATTTTTAAAACTCAGTATAATCCACAATTAGAAAAACTAAAGCCGAATGTTATTTTATTTTAATGGAAAGTTTTGGTAGCGATTTAATTAAATACAATTCTTCAAAATTTAATGTTTTTTGGGTGGAGGGGGGGGTAAAAAAACATTTTGATGATGATATGGTTTTCTATAACTTTATATCTGAGGGAAGGATTATGATAGAGGCTATAGAAGCTTTATTTTTAAATATTGTTTTTAAGCCAAGTACATCTTTTGTGCGTATACCTCAATCTAAGTATGTATTTAGGGAATATCCTTTCGCTTCGGTAGTTCCATATAAAATAAAAAAGGATATGGCACATTATTTATATATGGTGGTAGTTCTAGTTGGAGAAATGTCGGGACGTTTGCATCGAGCTTAGGCTTTAATAAAGTTCTAGGAGATGGATGTTTAAAATCAAGCAGGAATAAGGGGCCTTGTGGTATTTATGATGAATATTTGTTTGATGCAATTTTTGAAAATTTAATATCTGAAGGCGGTAGTAAATTTATTTTTGCTTTGACTACTTCAAATCACAGCCCTTATGTTCTTCCGAAAGATTATGAAGTTATGTCTTTAGAAGTACCGGAATCTCTTAATAAAAAAGTATACAATATGAATGAGGCTGGAAAAATATTTGCAACATGTCAGTATGCAAATGAGATGCTTGCTCGTTTTATTGATAGAGTCAAAAATTCAAAGTATTCAGACAATACTATAATTGTCGTCACTGGTGATCATAGTTTTAATTTTTATCAAATAGATAGCTTGCTAGATAGAGTTAAAGTTCCGCAAAGCCAAAAAATATAGACACATCTGTTTTTGGTTCCCATTTGGATATAATGCCTACGCTTTATAACCTTTCTCTTTCAAATGAAAGGTTATATATCTGAAGGTATAAATTTGCTTTCAAGTAGAGCTAAAGATAACTCAATAGTCTATCAAGAGTTTATTATGGATAAGTCTTACGCTGTAGAATTGAGATTTTTAGATAATAAAGCCTTATATTATCATATGGGACAATAGTTATATTTTTAGAGATTCTCAAAAAACAGATAATCATAAAATACTTGAAAAACATTTTTTGTCTATGGTCGCAATTTCAGATTATTTAATTAAAAACACGGGAGATTGTCGGAGGTAGACGTGAAAGCTCTTACTGTCCAAATAGGAATTTTCGGTAGAACAAATGTCGGAAAATCATCTTTGATGAATTTTATAACAAATCAAAAAGTTTCTATTGTTTCAGAAATTGCAGGTACTACAACTGATGTTGTTTGGAAACAAATGGAACTTAATCCTCTGGGGCCTATAACTCTTTTTGATACTGCTGGAATTGACGATACTTCTTTGCTTGGCTCTGAACGAATAGAAAAAACTAAAAGAGTGTTTGATTCTTCTGACATTGTTATTTTAATGTGCGAATCTGGAAAGTTTGAAGATTTTGAAGAAGATATAATAAAAGAAGCAGAAAAAATGAAAACCCCGTATGTTATAGTGATAAGTAAAATTGATTTAAAACAACCTGACGATGCGTTCCTTAAAAGTTTAAAAAGGTTTACGCAGCATATATTATTATTTTCAAGTGTTACGGGAAATCGCGATGGTTTTCTTAATTTTTTAAAGAAGGTTTTTCTTGAAGTTTTACCTGATAATTATATAGAAGATTATTCATCTTTAAGAAAGATAGTCAAAAAAAATGACACCGTGATCCTTGTTATGCCAATAGATTTAGGCACCCCTAGAGGTAAAATAATAATGCCTCAAGTTCAGATGATAAGGTATATATTAGATTTACATGCGGTTTCTTATATTGTTCAAGATATAGAATATGAAATGGCGTTAAAAAATTTAAAAGAACCACCTGTGCTTGTGATAGCTGACTCACAAGTAGTTAGGCAAATATCTGCAAAGACTCCAAAGGGTATAAGAATTACTACTTTTTCAATAATTTATGCTGCTGATAAATCTGACATAGTTGAAATGGTAAAAGGTGCAGCTGCTTTGAATAACATAAAAGATGGCGATAAAGTTTTAATTGCTGAGGCGTGTACTCACCATGCCACTGCAGATGATATAGGTAGAATTAAACTTCCTAAATGGATAGCAGAGTATTCAAAAAAAAATGTAGAAATAGAATATGTGTCAGGACAAGATTATCCTAAAGATTTGAAAGACTATAAAGTCATAATACATTGTGGTGGATGTACTTTAAATAGAAAAAGTATGTTTTCACGTTTAAACAAAGCCTTAGAAGCAGGCGTTCCTATAACAAATTACGGTATTTCTATATCTGTTTTTAATAGCGTTATAGAAAAAGTTTTGGAGGTTTTTCCAGAAGCACTATCTGTTTATAAGACTACGTTGAAAAATATTAGGTAAACCTGTATAATTTAGATAGATAACAAATATAAATTTTTTAAGAAGTAAGAAAGGAGTTTTTATATGAGAAAGCCGTTGATGGCAGGAAATTGGAAGATGAACAAAACGGTTACAGAAGCTGTTAGTGTTGTAAAAGTACTGAAAAGTTCAATTTTTGACGTTACGGATGTAGAAGTTTTGATTTGTCCTGCTTTTACGGCTCTTTATGTTGTAAATAGCGAAGTTAATGGTTCAAATATTAACATTGGTGCTCAGAATTTATTTTGGGAGCCTAAAGGTGCGTTCACTGGCGAGATTTCTTCTGTTATGTTAAAAGATATTGGCTGTTCTTATGTTTTAATAGGGCATTCTGAGCGTAGACAATATTTTAACGAAACAGATAAAAGTGTAAATAAAAAAACAAAAGCTGCTCTTGTTGCAGGATTAATTCCAGTGATATGCATAGGAGAAACGTTTAAAGAAAAAGAGCAAAGTATTACATTTGAAGCTGTAGAAAAACAAATAAAAGAAGGACTTGTTGGGCTTACCCCTCAGCAAGCCACAATTATAGTTATAGCTTATGAGCCTGTATGGGCCATTGGAACAGGCAAAATTGCAACTCCTGATCAGACGCAGAAGTTGCATATTTTTATAAGAAAAGTATATAGCCAAATGTATGGTTATGGTGTATCTCAAAAAATAAGAATTCTTTATGGTGGTTCTGTGAATCCGACAAATGTTTCAGATTTTATGAGACAGCCTGATATAGATGGATGTCTTGCGGGAGGAGCAAGTTTAGAAGTGGAATCTTTTATAAAACTCGTAAAATACTCTAAATAAAAATATTTGAGAATACAAATGGGAAATATAAAAAAACTTGCGTTCGGTACTGATCATGCTGCAACAGAAATAAGAGAGGCAGTAAAAAAATATTTATATGATATTGGATATGAAGTTGAAGATTTTGGTTTTTGCGGGCAAGATAGCTGCGATTACCCTGACTTTGCTGTACAAGTTGCAGAAGCTGTTGCTAATAAAAAAGCAGACAAGGGAATTCTTATATGTGGTACGGGAATAGGTATGTCTGTTGTAGCAAATAAAGTGAAAGGTATAATAGCAGCTGTTTGTTGGGATGAAGATACCGCAAGATTTGCCTCTCAACATAATTGTGCTAATATTTTGTGTTTAGGTTCCAGAACAGCGACCCTAATAGAGATTTGTCACAGAATAAAAAATTTTTTGAACACGGCTTTTGAAGAAAGACATCAAAAGAGAATAGATAAAATAAAAAAAATTGAAAAGCAACAACATCGTTGTCAATAAAATATTTTATCTGCATTTTATTTTATTTTTTCATTGTTGTCATAAACAACATTGTTATGAAGTCTGACTACGACTTTATAAAGATAATACTAAAAAATGAAAACTGTTTTTTTTGTAAAAAATATAGAAGGAGATATTAGCTATATTGTTCAAAATGCATTTATACAAGATCTATTTAGTCGATGGTGGCAGACAGTATTTTATAAAATAAAGAAATAACAGATAAAAAGATATAATAGTTTTCTGTTATGTGGGGGCATAAAGGGGCATATATAATCTGGAATGTGTCATCGTCAATACAGTTTTTGTGAGTGGGTACGTTGTGGCTTATGATTGAAGTTGTGTACAATAAATATTTTTACTTCTTAAATAAAAAAAATAAACAGTGAAAATAATGCTGTGGGAGTTTTACGATGGAGATTTCAGATTTAAAGATAGTATCAGCAAATGTCAGGAAAGATATTGTTAAAATGTTAGAACTTGCAGGCTC